>DASYCR010000817.1:0-2737 GCA_036500095.1 Polyangiaceae bacterium | reverse complement strand
GCCACTCGCACCCGCGTTGCCACTCGCACCCGCGCCGCCACTCGCACCCGCGTTGCCACTCGCACCCGCGTTGCCACTCGCACCCGCGCCGCCACTCGCACCCGCGCCGCCACTCGCACCCGCGCCGCCACTCGCACCCGCGCTTCCGCTCGCACCGGCGTTGCTGCCGCTCACCCCCGCGCTTCCGCTCGCACCCACATCGCCGCTCACGCCCCCGCTTCCACTCATTGCGGCGCCCCCGGTTCCGTCTTGCCCTCCCACGGCACACTCACACGCTCCCCAGTTCCCGGTGGCTCCGCAAATTTGTCCACCGACGCAGGCTCCTGGTCCCGTGCACACACGCGTGTCGCCGGATGCACAAACGCTCGCTCCAGTGGATCCAGCGCCCCCAACACTTGAGGAACTGCCATGTGGGCTCGAGCAATCACTGAGCGCAATCCCGAGGCATAGCAGGTACGGCTTCAACCCCTGCCAACGCACGTGCCTCAAATAATCACGCTCCCACATTCGTCGTCATTAAAGCTGCGTACACACCGACCCGCAAGGGGCGACTTTGGAGACCAGGTGTCGCGCCCAGATCTCGACGCACGACGCGGAACAGCCGCGTTCAATGCCCCGCACCCCAACGCTCGTCCTGAATCGACGAGGTAATCGTGAATAGGCAAACCTCGCCGCCCTTGCGGAAGCAGCCCTTCTGCTCCACGGACCCCGGGCAGCCGATGGCCGCGAGCGCGCCGGAGAGGATGCCCTGCTCCATCACGCAGTGGTGGGGGGTGTTCTTTTCCATCTCGGCGTAGCCGGGCTCGAATTTGAGGACCTTCCAGCCACCGATGCTGCTGCCGCGGTTGGCGTGGTGGTACATGGCGTCGAGCCCATAGATGATGTCGCGCGCGGATTTGGCGACGCGCAGCACGCGCTCCTCGTGCGAGGCCTTGAACACGGCGCGCCCCATTTGCACGAGCCCATAGTAGCCCACTTGGCGGTCGAGCTTTTCCATCAGGCCGAGCAACCACTCGATCGGATACCAGCCCTCCGGATCGACCTGGCTCAGCTTGTCTGCCTCCTCTTGGCCGAGCACGTGCTCCGGCAGCTTGAGGATGTGGAAGATCGACAAGATGTCCGAGCCGATGGTCTCGTGCTTGATTCCGACGTAGCCGCGCGGCTTACGCACCATGACGTCAATCTACTTCAGCGGCTACACGTTCGCAATGAGCGCCCGCGGAAGCCACCGCACGCGGTTAGCGCTCGGACGCCGGCCGGTCCGTAAATACAGAGAGCAGACGCTCCGCAGCCTGCTCGGGACTCAGCGCACCCGAACTCACCTCGGCCGCGAGCGCCGGGTATGCCGCGACTACCGCCGAATCCGCTAGAAAAATCGCGCGCAGCCGTTCCTCGACCGCCGCGTCGAGCCAGGCGCGTCGCTGCGCGGCGCGCCGCAACTCAAGCTCACCGCTTTGCTCGATCAGCTGCCGATGGTCTCGTAGCAGCTGCCAGAGCTCGGCCAGCTGGTAACCGCTGAGCGCGCTGACCGCGAGCGCTCGCCGCTGCCAGACGTTGCTCGCCGTCACCCGCGCGGGTGATGACGGCGGCTCGCCGAGCGAGAAAGCGTCGGCGAGCTCGCGCGCGTCGCGTTCCGCGAGCGGCAGGCGCTCGCCGTCGGCCTTGTTCACCGCCGCCAGCTGCGAAAGTTCGAGTAAGCCGCGCTTGAGCGCCTGAATGCCGTCGCCCGCGCCCGGCAAGAGCACGAGCAGCACGCTGTCCACCATCTCGGCCACCGCGTATTCCGCTTGCCCCACGCCGACCGTCTCCACGATCACCAGGTCGTAGCCCGCGGCCTCGCACAGCGCGATCGCCTCGCGCGTACGGAGCGCCGCGCCGCCGCGTGCTCCGCGCGCCGGGCTCGGGCGTATGAAGGCTTGCTCGCTCGCGCTGAGCCGCACCATGCGCGTCTTGTCTCCGAGCACACTGCCGCCGCTGGCGGGGCTCGACGGATCCACGGCGAGCACCGCCACTCGCTGACCTCGCTCGATCGCGAGCAAACCCAGGCGCTCGATCAGACTGCTCTTGCCCGCGCCGGGCGCGCCGGTCACGCCGAGCCGCCAGGTGGATCGCGGCTCGTTCGGCAAGCTCGCGAGCAAGGCCGAGCGCAGCGCGACGTCCTCCGCGCGCTCACTTTCGACCAGCGTAATCGCCTTGGCCAGCGCGCGGCGATCTCCGGAGCAGACCCCGGTCACGAGCGCGTCGGTCGCGCCGTTCATCGCGTGCCGCCCGAGAGAAATCGCTCTTCCAGGAGGTCGAGTAAGCGCTCGGCCATCGCCGGCAAGGGGGTACCCGGACCAAACGTCGCCGCCACGCCGGCCTGGCGAAGCAGGGCGTCGTCGTCGGCCGTGATGATACCGCCGCACACGACGAGCACGTCGGCCGCGCCGCGCTCAGCGAGCGCGCGCACCAGCTCCGGCACTAGCGTGTCGTGCGCGCCGGCCTGGCTGGAGATCCCAACGCAGTGCACGTCGTTGTCGACGACCTGCTGCGCGACCTCGGCGGGCGTCTGAAACATCGCGCCCAGATCGACGTCGAAGCCGAGATCGGAGAGCCCGCTCGCGACCACCTTCGCGCCGCGATCGTGACCGTCTTGGCCGAGCTTGGCGACCAGCATGCGCGGATTGCGCCCGCTCTTCGCGCGAAAGTTCTGCACTCGCTCGCGCAAGAGCAGCCACTCTGGGTCACCCTGATAGTA
>DASYCR010000816.1:0-2032 GCA_036500095.1 Polyangiaceae bacterium | reverse complement strand
GCACACCGAGCCGGTCTGCCTCCAAGGCGTAGAGCGCGTCTGGAACCAACAGGGTGTCGAGCACGGTTCGTTTGAGCTTCGCGGGCGTGGCGTCGAGCGCCTTGCGCTGAAAGTCGGGCAACTCCAGCAGCTTTCGTTCGAGGAGCGCGCTCGAGATAGCTTCGTTGCCGACGTGCGCGACAATCACGGCGTCCGCAGGCAACGCAGGGGCCGCGCTGACGAGCAACGCGAGCGCCACGGGCCAAAGCCGCCAGCGATGCATGGCAAGATTCTACCTCAGCTGAACTCGGAAAGCATGGGTCAGGCGACGCTGCGCACCCTACGGACCGCTCTATCCGCCGAGGCGACCGTCCCGGGTCCCATTGCCAGCCGCGACTCTCGCGGTGACACCTCGAGCTGTTTCAATCTCTGCCGCGTCAGCTGAATTGAACGCTGATTCACGTCGATCCCCGTCCCGGCTCGGCCGAGTCGCGCGGCGACCGCCAATGACGTGCCGCTTCCCAAGTAGGGATCGAGTACCGCGTCACCGCTCTGGGTGCAGGCCCGGATCAGACGTTCGAGCAGAGCTTCCGGCTTCTGTGTCGGATAGCCCGTGCGCTCTCGCGCGACGGGCGCCACGATTCCGATCTCCCACACGTCGCCGAGGGGCGCGCCTGGCGTGTCGTGTTCGGTGATGCTTGAGCGCTTTCGACGACCGCTCTCGTCGACGACGGCGCGTTGCTTTTTCTTCCCCCAGGTTTGCAGCGTCGACGCCGCGAGCGGCTCGTAAAGCTGATAAAAGCGGGGCTCCACCCGGGGATTTTTTACATATCGCAGCAGGATATCGTGCACGCGCTGAAAATTCTTGGTCTTTGCCGGCCAGCGCCGGTAGCGCCAAACGATCTCGCTCGCGAACGCTGCGCGACCAAAAATCTCGTCGCACACTATCTTGAGATAGTGGCTGGTCTTTGGGTCAACGTGCAGCACCATACAGCCGTTCTCCTCAAGCAAGTCGCGCACAGCGGCGATGCGCTCGGCACTGACGGCGAGATAGGCCCCGAGATCGCTCCAGCGGTCATCGAAGGCCCGCGTAAACCCACGTGCAATAGCTCCATCTTGGGTCCGTGTCCGTACGACTTCGGTATGCTCCCGGCCCGTGAAGAACGGCGGATCCAAGTAGGCGAGCGTATAACGGCGCTCCCGCGCACGTAGCGCATGCAGCGCAGCCAGATTGTCGCCCAAGACGAGTTCGAAGGGGCTATGCCCACCCTTTGTTGCTTTGAGCACCGCGCCCGCGCTTCGGCTTGGCTCCCGCTTGGTCGGCCAGCAAAGCCGTACCTCGGAATCGGGCTTTTGCATCGTATTGGGATCGTATCGGGAGCCACCGGCGCAGGGCCAAATCCCTTGCGTGGCTTGCCCGTCTCGGCGGCTTTCGGTAACTGAGGAGGCGTATGGTGACGAGCAGCGCGCGAGCGACGGTAGGCAGGCCATGCATCTGAGGCGGGCCAGGGTAGTGCTGACCGTGGCCTGCATACGGTGGGTCCTCCCAGTTACGCTCGGCGTGGCTTTGGGGGGGTGTGAAGCAGAAGCAGTCGATGGGGCGCCCGATCGCGTCGTCAGCGAATTCATCGAACGCATGCAGCGGGTTCACGGCGACAGCAAAGCGGCGCACCAAGCCTACGAACTGTTGTGGTCTGATGCTCGTCACAATCTGGCGGAACGCGCTCGCCGAGCGAGCGCAGTCGCGGGCCGCGAGATTGCGCCAGAAGATATGCTTGCTCCGTCGCGCTTTTCACTCGCGTTCAAGCCGAAGAAGGTCACCGCTCGCGAAGACGGAGATTGGGCGGAGGTGACCGTGAGCGGTGCTGACGCGGAGCAGCGCGTGATCAAGTGCGTCCGCGAAGACAGCCATTGGCGCGTCGTGCTCGAGCTACCCCCGCTAGCCCCGATTCAGCGACGGGGCGACGGCGGGACTTGAGCCGCGCCTCCAGAGCGAGCGCGCCGGCCAGCTCAAAAACAAAAACGCGCGCACTCCGGAAGAGCGCGCGCGTCT
>DASYCR010000815.1:0-7075 GCA_036500095.1 Polyangiaceae bacterium | reverse complement strand
TCTCCTACGCAGCCTGAACGCGCCGGTAAAGTGCGCGATCGCATTCAAGGACCACGAGGCGCAGGGTCCCTTCGCGGCGATCTGCGGTGACCCTATCGGGGGTTGAGTCCGTGAGCTGATGAAGTCGCTGGTTTGTCGCTGCGAGGACGTGACGCTCCACGAGCTCGAGCGAGCCATCGCTCAAGGCTTCCGGGATATCGAGTCGCTCAAACGTTATACCGGCTTCGCGACGGGGGTTTGCCAAGGCAAGGGTTGTCTCGCGCTCTGCGCGCGCTTGCTCGTAGAGCGCGGCGGCGATCCAGGTCAGGGTATTACGCCGCGGCCGCCGTATCATGCCGCCTCGCTCGCCGATCTGGCTGGGCTCGACCCGGATTGGGGCTAGCATCGCGGGCGCCTTGCTCGGAACGAGAAAACAAATTCCAAAATGAAAGTACGTCTCACCCGCGAATTGCGCTTCGAAGCTGCTCATCGCTTGCCTCGCGTTCCAGAGGGCCACAAGTGCGCGCGTCTGCACGGACATAGCTTCAAGATCGAACTTGCGATCGAGGGCGCAGTGAATCCTGAAACCGGTTGGTTGATCGACTACGCGCGGATCGACGAAGTGTGGGAGCCGCTGCACGCGCAGCTCGACCACAACTACTTGAACGACGTGCCGGGCCTCGAGAACCCGACCAGTGAGAATTTGGCGTTTTGGCTGTGGCAAAAGCTGAAGGGCGCGCTGCCCGAGCTCACGCGCATCACGGTTCACGAAACCTGTGACGCGCGCTGCGAGTTCGACGGTTGAACCTCGGCGCTGGCGGGACCGTGAGCAGCCCTTCGTGAAACGTTCAGGCCCCGGGCAAGCCGAAGCGCGCCTTGTTGGCGGCCACGAATTCGACATACGCCTGCGACTCGAGGCCGCCCTCGATTTCGCCTGAATCCACGGCCGCCTCCAGCGCGCGTTTGATGTCACCGACTAGGCGCGAGGGGGGGAGTTTGAACGCGGTCATGATTTCATTGCCCACGCCCGTGGGCAGCGCCGGCTGCTCGGCGTCGTGCGCGGTAAGCTCGGTGATCCGCTCGGACAGCTCGTCGATCATCGTGATCCCGCGGCGCTTCTTTTCGATGCGCTTGGTCGTGATGTCTGCGCGCGAGAGGCACAATAGGTCCTCGAGGTGCGGACCAATCTCACGCGCGAAGCGCCGCACGGCGCTGTCCGTCCATTTGCCGTCGTATTGGCTCGCGCGCAAATGGTGCAGCACGAGGAAGCGCACGCCCTCGCGCAACGGTTCGTCGCTCGAGAACAAGCGTTCGCGCCGCTCGAGCTTGTCGAACATGCGCGCGCCGACCTCCGCGTGACCGAAGAAGTGCACTTCTCCGCTCGTCGAGATGGAGCGAGTTTTCACCTTGCCGATATCGTGGAACAAGGCGGCGTAGCGCACCTCGATGCGGCCGACGCTCTGCGTGACGACCTGCTTTGTGTGCTTCCAGACGTCCTTGTGCCGCCACTCGCCGTCGCCGAACCCGACCATCGCCTTCACTTCGGGCAAAAGCGCGTCCAATACGCCGCAGGCGAGGAGTGAATCGAGGCCTTCAGCCGCAAATTCCCCCATCATCACTCGGTCGAGCCGGGCCCGTACGTCGCGCGGGCCAAGGGCGCCCAAATCACGAGCCCCGATCAGCGTCACGGGCCGATCCGCGTTGCCGCGTTCAGAGCAAGCGACCGCGCGTTCCAGGGCGTCCGCTGCGCGCGCGGGATCGGCAGCTGGCGCTGCTCGGGCGACTGATTCGGGGGGAGTGGACATCCAAAAAGGACCCTCCTTCTATGCGCGATGGCCCGAAGCGCAAGCTCAAAGCGAAGGGTAGCATGCGAGAAAGGCTGCGGAATTTTCGGCAAAAGCCGCAGGCCCGACGCCGAAAATGCTCGAAACGGGCTCAAACGCCGCGTCCGCGATAGGATCCGACTCCAATGGCTCAGGGCCGCCTCTTGCTCGTCGTGCCCGTGCGAAACCGCGATTTCGGACGCGCGCTGGCGCGTGCCCTGTGCGTGGTCTTGGCCGTAGTCGGCGCGCTGCCCTTACTCGCGGGCTTTGTTCTGTCCTCGGGGCCGGTCGAGCGTTGGGCAGCCCGAGAAACCCGACGAATCCTGAACGAGCAGCTCGGCTTGTCGGCGAGCTACCGCGTCGAGCTCAAGCTCTTGCCGCTGCGTGTGGCGCTCGTGGATCTCGTGGTCCAGAGCTCGGACGGCGGCGCGCCCGCTCTGCGTGTCGAGCGCGTGACGGTGACGCCACGCGTTTTCTCGCTGTTGTCTGGTCGCTTCGACGCCGGTGACGTCGAAGTCGACAAGCCGCACGCGCGCTTGAGCATCGTCGACGGCAAGCTCGCGAATCTCAACTATCGGCTGCCCGAAACACGGAGCAAGCAGCGCGCTCCCTCGAAACAGGCGCCGTTTGGCACGCTGTCCGTGAGCGAGGGCTATTTCTCGCTGAATGTCGACGGCACGCGAATTGAGACGGGCGCGACGGACTTGGACGTCTTCGCCGACAGCGGCCCGAGTTTCGAAATCGCACTCCGCGTGGGCCCAAGCGAGCTCGCGCGCGAGCGCGTTGTGCGGAGCGTGCCGCCACCGCCACCCGGCACCACCGCGTTCGACGAGGACTCGCTGTGCAAGCTCGAGCTTCGCATGCACTACGAACCGGGCCAGGTCTTGGTGCGTAGACTCGAGGCGCTCGGCGCGGTCGATCGAGACGCGGCGGCCGGGCCTCGCCCGAGTTGCGAGGTCGCTAAGCAGGATCCCGCGAACGCCGTTCTCTTGCGCCTCTCAGAGGTGCGCGTCGATCTGAGCAACAAAACGGCTCCGAGAGGGAGCGGACACGTTCTGGCGCGCGCGCCGCTGTCCGTCACGAATCGATTCGTGCGCATGCACGAGCTCAGGGGCTGGGCCGAATACGACGGTGACGCGCGCTATGACGGGCACAGTCGCTTGCCCGAGCTACATGGTCAAATCCGCGGCCAAGGCATCGAATTCGAGCGCTACAAGCTGGCCAAGACGTTAGCCGTGGACCTGAGCGTCGCGGGTGACGTCATCGACATTCCGACGTACCAAATGACCTTCGCCGACGGTGACGTCGAGTTGAAGAACGCGCACATCGAGCCATTCGCGCCGGGGATCGTGTTGCGAGCGGAGCGGGTCAACAGCAAGGGCATGCAGTTCGAGGGCCTGATGCGCGACCTCGGCGTGACTCCCGACACGCTGATCAAGTGGGACCTGCACGACACGCGCGTCTCGAAGATCGCTGGGACGATCAGTCCGCTCAAGATCGACGCCGAGATCTACGCTGACACCAAAAATTTCGAAGTGTTCGATCGGGCGTTTCACGATCCAGAGCGCAAACACATGATCGGCGTGCGCTCGGCGCTCGTGCGTGGGCACATTGGCGTGCGCCCCGATTCCTTCGACATTTACGACACGCGCACGGATTTCGGCCAGAGCTCGCTCAACGTCAAGCTCGTCTCCATCGGTTTCTCGAACCAAATCGCGATGAGCGTGAGCAAGGGGTCACGCCTGAATTTCGCGGACATCAGTCCGTTGATCGACATCCCGATCGCAGGCAAGGCCGAGATCGACGCGGAGATGGGCGGCCTAGCCAAGAACCCGCTCTTGACCGGCAACTTGAAGGTTCAAGGCTTCGAGCTCGGCGGTTTTCCGTTCGGCGACATCCTGAGTTCGAAGCTCAAGTTTCGCCCGCTGGTGCTCGAGCTGGCGGACGTTCAAGCCAAGAAGGGGCAGAGCGACTACACAGTGACCAGCGGCCGCCTCGACTTCGACGGCAACGCGACCCTGATCACCGACGCGCACGTGAAGAGCTCGAATCTCGACTTCCGAGATTTCTTTGCCATGTGGCACTTCGACACGGATCCACGCTTTGACGACGTGCGTGGAGAGACCGCCGTCGACGCGACGGTGCGCTATGTGCTGGGCGGTCCGGAGGACCGTTGTCGCGGCGGCAACCTGCGCGTGGCGGGCTCGGCGCACATCGCGGCGCTCGACCTGTTCGACGAGCGCTACGATTCGGGTGAAACAGAATTCGATTTTCGCTGGACTGATCGCGACGCGGCCTACCGGGGTGTCGATCTGAATGTGCCGAGCCTGACGCTCAGGAAGGGGTCGGGCGTGTTGATGGGTTCGCTCGGCATGCGCCAAGGCGCTCGGGTGTACGGGCAACTGGTGGGGACTGCCGTGCCGCTCTCCCGCATCGACGGTTTGCCGACGATCCTCCGCGCGGCGGACGGCCAGATCAACGCTGTGGCCGAGCTTGGCGGCACGATCGACGCGCTGCAAGTCAACACGAGCGGCAATATCTCGCCCATCCATTTGGGACGCGCCACGCTGCCCGCGTCGCGCTTCGACATCCATCTCGAGCCGGCCAGCCAAGAGCAGAAGGTGAGCGGTACGTCGCATTGCGGTCAGCCGATTTCGCCTCCGTTCGAGCGCGCGGACTTCGAGGCGGATCGAAGCGCCGGGTCATTTCGCGTGAACGCGGATCTGTTCGGCGGCCAGATCAAGTTGACGGATCTGCGCATCAGCCGTCAGCGCAGCAAGGTCGTCAGCGGAGTCGTGGAAGCGCGCTCCGCCGATCTCGGCGCGGTCGCTGAGCTCGTGCCTGCGTTGGCGCGCTCGGATACGCATGTCGCCGGTAAACTGAGTGCGCGACTCTCGCTCACGGAGATGCATCTCAAGGAGCCGGTGAACGCCAGCGCGAGCTTGGCTCTGACCAGCTGTACGCTCGACGCGAAGGGTTACCACCTCGAGCTCGCGCCGGGCACGAATCCGATCATGCTCGATCACGGCCGTCTCGACGCGCCGATGCTGGCGTTCTCCACGGCCATGCCGCACGGTCAGAAGGCGACCTTCGACGCGTCCGGCTCGATCACGAAGCTCGGCGATGATCCCGCGATCGACGCCAAACTAACCCTGCGTCCCGTGCCGCTCAGCGGTTTGGTTTCATTGCTACCCCGCGCCGAACGCGCGGACGGCATGCTCTCCGGACACGTGGCATTGGAAGGCCCCTTGTCCGCTCCGCGCTTGAGCGGCGGCTTCGATCTAGAGCACGGCGAGCTCAGCTTGCATGGGCTGCCCGTGCCGGTGTCGGAAATCGAGCTCGCCCTGCGCCTGGACGGCAACGAGATTCGACTGACGCGCGGGACTGCGCACGTGGGCGCCGGCACGTTGCAGGTGACCGGCGGCGCTCCGCTGCACGGCAGTCAGCTGGGCGCCGCGCGCTTCGCGGTGACCGCTCGCAACGTTGCGTTACCGATGAACGACGGCATCCGCGCTGTGGCCGACGCCGATCTACAGATCACGACGCAGCCTCAAAACGACGACGGTGAGCGCACGCTGCCCAAGATTTCCGGGGATGTGACGTTGCGCTCCGTCGAGTACAAGCGCGCCGTTACGATGGCCGCGGACATCTCCACCTTGGCTCAGCGTGGAAAGCGTACACAGGTCGAGACCTACGATCCGGCCGACGACGTCGTGGATTTCGACTTGCGCTTGCTCGCCCCGCGACCGATGCGCCTGCAAAATAACCTGATCGACGCGGAGCTTTCGGTCGCAGACGAGGGGTTGCAGCTGTCGGGGACCAACGCGCGGTTCGGGCTGCGGGGCGCGCTGACGCTGAAGCCGGGCGGCAAGATTTTTCTAAGGCGCAGCGAGTTCGAGGTGACGCAAGGCCAAGTGCGTTTCGATGACGTGACGCGTGTCGCCGCGCAGGTCGATGTTACCGCGGTCACCGAGTATCGGCGCTATCAAACGAACACGTCAGCGTCGGCTCCGGCCCCCAGCAGCAGCTCGGCGAGCGCGAGCGGCGGGTCCGGCTTTTCACCTACCGCGCAGGGCGGTCGCTGGCGCATCCAGATGCACGCGCACGGTGACGCTGACAACCTGCGCGTCGACTTGACGAGCGATCCGGCCCTGCAGCAGGACGACATCTTCTTGCTGCTCACGGTCGGGCTCACACGCGCAGAGCTCGATCAAGCGCAGTCCGCGAGCGTGGGCGAGAGCGTCGCGCTGGAGGCCCTCGGTTCACTCAGCGGCGCCGATCGCGCCGTGACCGACGCGGTGCCGCTGATCGACGAATTCCGCTTCGGTAGTGCGTATTCGTCGGTAACCGGGCGAACCGAGCCGACCGTGACGATCGGCAAGCGCCTGACCGAGCGCCTGCGGGCGAACGTGACGAGCGGCGTTGCAGACTCGCGTGAGGTGCGTTCGAACGTGGAGTGGCGTTTGAATCCGCGCGTGAGCGTCGAAGGCTCCTACGACAACGTGAACGACATTTCGAGCTCATCGCTCGGGAACCTGGGTGCCGACATTCGTTGGCGCCTCGAGTTTCAGTGAGCGTGGGCACTCACGTTCGCGCCGAGCACGATGGATCGACGGATGGCCGCGAGCGGCGCACTATCGTCGAGGCTGACTTGGTCGCCTTCGCGGCGAACTCCGAGATCGCGCCAGAGCGCCTCCGTATCGAGCGGTGAGCCGGAGAAGGCGTGTTCTTTCACGAAGGATGTCAGGATCGGCGCTCCGAGCATGCGATCGATTGCGGCTACGACCCGCGCGAGTGACCAGACGTTGGAAGCCATGCCGCCCTCGGCGAGCACGGCACGAAACGCGCTTTCGAGCGTGTGTTGGTCCTTCGACATGCGTCGGGCCTCGACGTCCACCCACAAACAAGCGAGCGCTCCACCCCAGTAGATGCCTCGAGAACTCGCGTGCTCGAGACCGGTGTGCGTGATGGCATCGAAGCCTTGCGGCATTTGCGTCACGAACTGGCGCCACACCTCTCGCTCGCTGAGCTGACCGACGCGCGCGCGAATGATCGGTTCGAAATAGGTGGCCGAGCCCTCGTCAAGCCACTTGGCCTCGTCGAAAAAAGACGGAAAGCCGATGTGGAAGAGTTCGTGAACCAAGATCCAATCGTCGTATAGCGCGGTGTGGTTCGCCCCCGACCCGACCACCAGCGCGACGCCTGGCCCACTCGCGGGCAGCAGCTTGCCGAAATCCACGGCCTCGTGATGCGGGAGCGGAATGACCGCGATC
>DASYCR010000814.1:0-2215 GCA_036500095.1 Polyangiaceae bacterium | reverse complement strand
AGCCCCGAGCCGCCCTCGCCGATCCCGGCGCACCTCGCCCAGTTCGTGGTGGAGCAGGACTACGCACAGTACACCGAAATCGATCAAGCCGTCTGGCGGTTCGTGCTCTTGCAAACCTATTCGCGCTTGGCGCAGACGGCGCATCCTGCCTACCGCGACGGCCTTGCGGCAACGGGCCTTTCCGTCGAGCGCATCCCGCGCATCGCCGAGATGGCGGCTTGCCTCGCCCGTTTTGGTTGGGGCGCGGTGTGCGTCGACGGCTTCATTCCGCCACGCGCGTTTCAAGAGTTTCAGGCCGCGGGCATCCTGCCGATAGCGGCCGACATGCGCACGCGCGCTCACCTCGTCTATACGCCCGCGCCGGACATCATTCACGAAGCCGCCGGGCACGCGCCGATCTTGCCGGATCCGATCTATGCCGCTTATCTGAGGAAGGTCGGGGAGCTCGGTCGGCGCGCCTTTGCCACGCCGGAAGACACCGCCGTGTATCGAGCGATCTTCGAACTCTCCGAGCTCAAGGAGACGCCGGGCGCGAACGCCGCCCAGGTTGCGGCAGCCGAGGCGCGCGTGCACGCGGCGACCGCAGCGATTCGCGAGCCGAGCGAGGCCGCGCGCGTCGCTCGCCTGTACTGGTGGACGGCCGAATACGGCCTCGTCGGCACGCCGGCGGAGTACAAGCTGTACGGCGCGGGCCTGCTCTCGTCGCTTTGGGAGAGCTACTCGTGTCACGATCCCGCGGTGCGCAAGCTGCCGCTGAGCGCGGCGTGTTGCGACGTAGCGTACGACATCACGAAGCCGCAACCGCAGCTGTTCGTCGTGCCAACCTTCGAACGCCTGTTCGACGTATTGTCGGAGGTCGAGCGCTCGCTCGCGTCCGAGCGAGGTCCGGCTCACGCGCTTGCAGCCGCGCTCTCGAGCGGGGAGCTCGCCAGCTTCGCGCTCACGGGCGGCGCGTTCGTGTGCGGCGTGCCGGAGCAGCTCATCGGCGACGTCGAGGCGGGCGTGCTCAGCTTGCGCGGCCCAATCGGGCTCGGTCACGATCAAACGTTGCTCGGCCGCGCTGCGCCGGAGCACGAGCCGTATCGCGTTCCGCTAGGACGCCTCAAGGACGGGCGTGCCCTGAGCGACCTCTCGCGCGTTCCCATCGCGAGCGGTGCCGGCGTTCGTTGGGAGTTTCGCTCCGGGTTGGTGGTCACGGGTAGCTGGGGCTCGCCGCTCGTTTCCGCGAGCGGGCACGCGGCTGCTCTCAGACTGACGGACTACACGATGACGCTGGAAGGTCCGCTCGGGTTCGTGTCGCGCGGCGCGCTGCTCGAGCTACCGGCGGGCAGCGAGCTCGTGATGGCGACGCCGGGCGCGCTGGACGCAAATTTTTTCGAGCGCAGTGAGCCGAATCGCCGAACCGTCCCTCGGCCGCGCTCACTGGACTCGGGCGAACGCGCTCTTCTTGCGCTCTACGAGCGGGCGCTGGCGGCTCACCGTTCCTTGCTGGGAGCCCGCGCGGTAGCGGCGTTCGAGGAGATCCACCGCGAGCTCCTGAAAGATCACCCCGAAGAGTGGCTTTTGCGCTGGAACCTGCTCGAAAGCTTGCTCAAATTGGGGGAGGGCCCTGAGCTGTCGCAGACGCTGACGGCGGAGCTCGACTTGCTCGAGGCGCGCTTTTCTCATCGTGAGCCGATCGCCTCGGGTCTTCGCTACCTGGCACGCCGAGCGGCTTGAAAGCCCCGGCGCGAGGCCGTCTTTTTGAGTTGAATCGTGGAGAGCCGTGCTATTGAGGCGCCGATCCACGATGAAGGTTCTGGTCACTGGCGCCGCCGGTAAGCTCGGCTCGGCAGTTTGCTCCTCGTTACGTGAGCGCGGTCACGAGGTCCGCGCGACCGATCGGCGCTATCGTTCGGGTCTCGAGGTCGAGCTCAAGCTCGCCGATCTGTGCAGCGATCTGGCCGCGTACGAGCTGCTGGCGGGGATGGACGCCGTCGCTCACATCGGCAACCACCCGAACGTGTTCAGCGGGCCGCCGCCGCAGCGCATTCTCAGCGAAAATACGGCGATGAACGCCAATGTCTTTCGCGCCGCCGCGGATCTCGGCGTGCGGCGCATCGCGTTTGCGAGCTCCGTGCAAGTGATGCTGCGCATGCCGAACGGAGGCAAGCTCGAGCCCCCGTACCCGGTGCCGTATTTGCCCCTCGACGGCGCGGCGCCCAGAAACCCGGGC
>DASYCR010000813.1:0-3319 GCA_036500095.1 Polyangiaceae bacterium | reverse complement strand
CAAAGCGACGTATCCGCTCGCGGATCCGCTCGAGTGAATCCGGGTCGCGCTCGAGCGGTACGCCTTGCACGCGCGCGGCGCATTCGGTCGTGATGTCGTCCGTCGTCGGACCGAGACCACCGGTACAAACCAGAATGCGATGCTCGGCGCTCAGGCGTGTCAATGCGCGCTCGATCGCCGCGCGATCGTCGGCGACGCAATCGAGCGCCGCGACTTCGAAGCCGATGGTCGTCAGGGCTTCGGCGAGCCAGGTGGCATTCCCGTTCAAGAGCTCTCCGCGTGTGAGCTCGGTACCGATGCAGAGCACGGCGGCGGTCTCGCGAGTCATCCGCGTGGCATAGCACGACAACAAACAGGCTCAGGTAGGACCATCGTGTGGCGCGTACGCACAGCGAAAGCCAACGTGGGGCGCGCGGGTGCTGCGCGTTTCCTCGGCCCAAGTAACGAGCTCGGCGGCGAGCTCGGACCGGTACGATCCGCCGCGGGCGCGGTACGATCCGTCGCTCTCCACGGTCCATTCGGCCAGGTTACCCGAGAGATCGAGCGCTCCTTCCGCGGTCGCCCCGTCTGGACGCGCGCCCGCGAAATCGGGCCCGGCGTTGCTTTGCTTGGCGCAGGGCCCTTTGACGAGGCCAAAGGTTGCGCGACGACAGACGAGTCCGGTATTGCCCCAAGGAAACTTGCGGGAGCTCGCTCCTGCGGCAGCAAATAGCCACTCATCCGACGTCGGCAGATGGCCGCCAGCGAACACGCAAAAGTGCGACGCCTCTTCCGGGCTCACGTTACGCACGGGGCGTCCTGACTCTGCCACGTCTGGGATTTGCGGACACGCGCCGGCTTTGCTGCAATCGCGAAAGCGCATGATCGTTACCTCGATATTGTCGAGGTCGAACGCGCCGACGCGGATCTCACGGGCGCCCTGGGTTCCTTCCCAATCCGGCGACCCCAGCTGCATCGCTCCTCCGGGAAAGTGGATGCGCTGGGCGATGGTCGTGCAACTGCCGGTCGAGTCGCGTGTCATGTCCGCGGCGCAGGTTTCGGCGATCCCCGTGCATTGCCCTTCGCCCGTCACGCCCTGTCCCACGCCGCAGCAGCGAGGGCCTTCGGCTTTCAACCCGGGCGGGCAGCGCGCGGGCTCCGAGCGCTCACCATCGGCGAAACTCACGATGATCGCGACGGAGGCGAGCGCAGCGATCGCTCCTGCGACGGTGTAGTTGATGCGCGTGAGGCGCAGTCGAATCTTGGCCAAGGCGGCGAGCCTTACAGAATACACACAATTGGCGTTAGGCGGGCTCGGTAGCTCGGCTCAGCACGAGCTCGCCGCGAATTGCTGCGCGCAGGGCGGCCTCGTCGATCACCTGAGCGCCGACTTTTCTGGCGGCAGCCGTCTTTGCCTGCCCGACCTTCTCGCCGGCAACCAGAAAGGTCGTCCCTTTCTTGATCTTGTCGTGCACCTCCCCCCCGGCGGCACGGATGGCGGCGTGAACGGCTTCTCGGCTTTCGCTCAGCACGCCCGTCACGCAAAAAGATGCGCCGAGCAGTGGGCCCGCGCTGGCGACCTCGGCCAACGGCTGCGCGCGTGAGACGTGCTTGTCGCGCAGCCTGCTGAGGAGGGCGCGCGAGTCGGGATCAGTCATGTACTTTCGAACGCTCTCGATCATCTTGGGACCGAAACCCGAAATGCGGGACACGTGCTCGACGAGCGCGCTCTCGCTCCAGGCCAGGAGTTGAGCCAGGGAGCCGACCGCTTGCGCCAGCTGGCGCGCAGCGACTTGCCCGACGTGCTCGATACCGAGTCCGGTGAGCAGACGATCGAGCGGTTGCTCGCGGGAAGCCGCGATCGACGCGACCACGTTTTCAGCGCTCTTCTTGCCCATTCTGTCGAGCGCAGTCAGCTGCTCGACGTTCAGATCATAGAGCGCCGCGACGTCCTTCGCGAGATCTGCCGCGATCAGCTGCTCGATCAGCGTCTCCCCGAGCCCGTCGATATCCATCGCGAAGCGACGTGAGAAATGAAACAGCGCCCCTTTGAGCTTGTCCGGGCACTGAGGATTCATGCAGCGGATCGCCACTTCCTCCTCGCTCGCGACGACCTTGCTACCGCAGCTCGGGCAGAGCTCTGGCATGCGGAAAGGCGGCTCGTCAGTGGTGCGTGCGGAGACATCGACTGCCACCACCTGAGGGATAATTTCGCCGGCCTTTTCGATGCTCACCACGTCGCCGACGCGCACGTCGAGGTGTTCGACGATCTCGGCGTTGTGCAGAGACGCGCGCGCCACGACCGTGCCGGCAAGCTGCACCGGCTCCAAATCGGCTACCGGCGTCAATGCCCCGGTGCGTCCGACTTGCACGAGAATGCGGATGACTCGCGTTCGAGCGCGCTCGGCGCCAAACTTGTAGGCGATCGCCCAGCGCGGGAATTTCGCGGTTGCTCCCAGGATGCCCTGTTGAGCAAATGCGTTGACCTTGATCACCGCGCCATCCGTTTCGTAGGGATAGTCGCGTCGCGCTCGGTCAATCTCAGCGACCTGCTGCCAGACCTCGTCGATACTGCGGCACACGCGTTCGAGCCGATGCGTGGGCAGGCCGAGCTCGGCGATCTTGGCTAGCGATTCGGCGTGCGTCGTCGACAGCGCGGAGCCCTCCACGACTTGCCACACCAGCGCGCGCAGTGGACGTTCGGCGACCACGCGTGGATCGATCATGCGCAGGCTTCCTGAGGCGGCGTTGCGCGCGTTGGCAAACGGCGCTTCGCCCGCGGCGGCCCGCCGCTCGTTGATCCGCTCGAGATCCCGGCGAAAAATCACCACTTCCGCGCGCAGCGTCAACGGCTCCTTGTAAGGGATGCTCAAGGGCAGGGAGCGAATGGTTCGCAGGTTGGGCGTAATCTCCTCGCCGTGAATGCCGTCCCCGCGAGTCGAACCGAACGCCAGAACGCCGTCGCGGTAGCCGATCTCGATGCTGCCGCCATCGAGCTTGGGCTCCACGCAGAACTCGGGTGTCATGCCGCTCGGTAGACCCGCGCTCACACGCCTTGCGAATTCCCGCAGCTCGCCTTCGTTGTAGGTATTGTCGAGCGACATCATCGGCGCAGCGTGCTCGACTGACTTCAGTTCAGAGCGCAGCGTGTTGCCGACCCGTTGACTGGGCGATAGCGCAGAGATCAGTGTGGGGTGGCGCGCTTCGAGCTCGCGCAGTTCAGTGTAGAGCGCGTCGTATTCACGATCACTGATCGCGGCGTCGTCGAGAACGTAGTAGCGATAGTCGTGCGACCGTATTTCAGAAACCAGTGCGCGGTGTCGCTCGGCAACTTGCTTGG
>DASYCR010000812.1:0-6314 GCA_036500095.1 Polyangiaceae bacterium | reverse complement strand
CCGCCCGCGATCACCGCGTTAAGTTGGTTGAAGATCGCATCTTGAAATTGCGCGGCGAGCACGGAGTTGCAATCGGTGACCGCATAGGCCACCGGATAGTAGAACGGATTGCAGCGAGCGGAGGCGTCGCACAAGCTCTTGGCGAGCGCTTGCGGCACGTCCGCCAGCGCGAGGCTCGGCGGGCCTGCAGCCGAGTCGCTGCTGCTGCCGCCACAGGCGGCAAAGAGCGTGAGTGAAGTCAGGACCGCGGCAATCTTGCGCATGAGTATCGGGATCTCCGGGTGGAATCGTGCCAATAGAGTCAAAGGGGACGCCTTGTGCAAGGCGCTGAGCACGATGCAGCGGCTATGCCACTGGCGCGGATGCCCTAAAATTCCGGGATTTATGAGCACTTCACGCACCGTCTGCGAACCTGCGGTCACGCGCTCGTGAACCCGAGTTCTCGCCGAGGTGCCGAATGCAAAACAAAACCCTACCTCGCCGGTGGGATCGACTCAGCAAGCATCGATTGAGCTAAGGATTCGCGAACCCTTAGTCGGCCAAGGGCGGCAAACGCTCGGGATACCTGCTGGCGAAGATGCACAGATTGCGCGGCGTGACGTCGGCCGCGAAGACCTCGGCGACCGCCAGCGAGAGTCCGGCTTCCGCCAACGCTTGCGCGCGATCGAGCACAATCGTCAGTTCGAGCAACCGCGCGAGCGCGTTGCGGGGCAGCGATAGACGGCGCACGCTCGCAAACTCCTCGCGACCGATCTGCTCGGCCTGACTCAGCTCGCTCGCGCTCGGCTCAGGCATCTGGCGCACGGCAAACACGCGGCGGGCCACGCTCGCGAAATCACCGTGGGCCTGACGGCGGTTTACGCCGCGCATTTCTGCGCCGGGAGCAAGCGACACGCTGCGGTTCTTCAACAACACACCGAGCGCGTGACGAACTTCGCGCGCCCGCAAGGTTTCGCGCAGGCTCGTCTCAACGCCTTGCCCGCGCGACGACAGGTTGCTCAACCCGAGCACCCCCCGCTCGAGCTCGAGTGGAGCCACGGCGCGTGACAACGCTCGACGTGTCGGCGTGGAGATTTTCTGCGCACAGCAGGAAACGAGCATCAGATCGCAGCGCGCAGCACTCGCGGCCAAGACCAAGCGATCTCCGAGCTCGCCGCAGGCATGCAGGCCGAAGGCCAGGTCGTTTTCGGCGAGCGCGAAGGCCTGTTTGCCCAGATCGATACGCAGAAATTCGGCGTGCTCGGCGCGCTCGAGTGAGGCTTGCTGCGTGGCGCGCGCGACACGCGCCGCGCTCCGCTCGAGCCCGAGTACGTCGGTAGCAAACGCGCGCGACGCGAGCCGCGAGAAATGCCCGCTGCCAGAGCCAAAATCGACGATCCGCGACGCGGCACCCGCCATGGGCGCCACGGCCTGCAGCATGGCGGCGAGCTGCGCGCGCTTGCGTTCGCGCACACCACGCCAAGCCTCGGCGCACGAAACGTCGTGGCGAACCCGCGGCACCTGCGTCGCGCGCGCTACCTCCGCGAGCCAGGCGGCCAAGCTCGCGGGCATCCTGGGCGCGAGCTCCGGCAACGCCAAGAGCCCGTGCTCCTCCGCGCGTTCGAGCTCGGACTCGCTCAAGCCGAGCAGGAAATGAGTCCAGCCGCGGCGCTCGCACCAGGCGGGCGGCGTCGCGCGATTCACTCGGCCGTTCAGGACGTCGAGGGCCGGACGGAGCACGGCGAGGACTTGCTCGAGCGAGCTCACCGGTACTTCATTGGGGGCTCTTGCCGCCCCACGAGCAGCGAGCCCATGCCTGCGCGTTCGGCGGCCAAAATGCCCAATTGGCTGTCCTCGAGCACCAAGCACCGCTCGGGCGGGACGCCCATGCGCCGCGCCGCCAACAAGAAAAGATCCGGCGCGGGCTTGCCGTGCTCGACCTCCGAAGCGGTCACGACGATCGGGATGAGCTCCGCCACGCCGATCGTCCGCAACGTGCGCGCGACGATCGGCCCCTCACCGCCGGACGCGACGCTAACCGCTTTACCGAGCGCGACGCACTCTCGCAAGAACGCGACTACGTCCACGATGGGCCCGACGCCCGCGACGCTTGCCTCGTAGGCTACGCGGTGCGCCTCCGCCACGGAGATCGGATCGAGCGTGAGCCCAAACTCGGCGTTCAGCTCGACGACCGTGAGCTCGGTCGTCTTGCCCGCGCGCGACATGAAAAGCTGCCACGAGAAATCGAACGGCGCGCGATGAGCAGCCAGCGCGGCGAGCCAGGCCTCGTAGTGCAAGGGCATCGAGTCCGCGAGCGTGCCGTCGCAGTCGAAGATGAAGCCGGAGTATTTCTGGGTATCTGGCGACAGCGAACCGGGCATGCGTGCAGACTAGCTCTGCCCCTTGCCCATCGCGTGATAGCCCTTGTCGACGTAGACGGTCGCACCGGTGATACCGGTCGCGAGCGGGCTCGCCAAAAAGGCGGCCACATTGGCGACTTCCACCGGATCGAGCTTCTTCTGCAGCGGCGCGTTGCGCTCGTAGTACGCGACGACCTCGTCGATGATGCCCGTGACGCTCGCCGCGCGCGAGGCGAAGGGCCCGGCTGAAATCGTATTGACGCGCAGGCCGTACTTGCGGCCCGCCTCGTACGCGAGCACGCGCGTATCGCTCTCGAGCGCGGCTTTGGCCGCGTGCATCCCGCCGCCGTAGCCCGGAATGACGCGCTCGCTCGCCAGGTAAGTGAGTGACACGAGCGAACCCCCTTCGCGCATCAAAGGGCCCCAACGCTGAACCATCGACACCAGCGAGTAGGCGCTGACGGAGACCGCGCCGAGGTAGCCTGCGCGGCTCGTCTCCATCAGCGGTAGGTGCACTTCCGGGCCATTGGCCAGCGAGTGCACCACGATGTCGAGCGGCTTGTCACCGAAGTCCGCGACCATCCGCGCGGCGACGCCCTGGATCGAGAAGTCACCGCGCCCGGCGTAGCGTTTGCTGTCGCGGACCGTGGCGGGCGCGTCCTCGAGCGTGTCGTAGGCGGCGTCGAGCGGATAGATGCGTTCGAAGTCGAGCTTTTGGCCGCTCGACAACCTGCGCGACGCATCGAGCTTACCGAGCGCGATCAGCTTCTCCAAAATTCCGAACGCGGGCGGCCAGGTGCCGACGCACACGCTCGCTCCCGCTTCCGCGAGCGCCTTCGCGATTGCAAAACCAAATCCGCCATCGTCGGCGACGCCCGCTACGAGCGCGCGACGTCCTGTGAGATCGATCTTGAGCACGGCTCGGCTTTATCTCCGATCTCGCTTTGCAACGCAACTACGCGGCGCGGCACGTTTTTTTGGTTTTGAACGGGCGGCCTGAGCGAGACCGCGGCATGCCAGCCCGGCGTCTTCGAACGCGCGGCCTACGCGCGGATCCCGCGGTTTTTAAGGCGATCTACGACGGCCAGCAATTCTGCCACTGCCACGTACGAGTCGACTGGGATAACGCGTCCCACTTTGACTCGTTCGGTGCGGGGCGCGCGGCCCCATGAATCCCGCGGTCGCTGAGAAGCTAGCGGTGCCCGTCACGTGTCACCTATCTAACGAATCACCCCCAACGCATCGATACAAAAATCGAAGCTTGCTCTTGGCACGTTGATGGCGGGCAGCCTGAATTGCAGAGCGTGCACCTTAGCGGGGTCGAACGTGTACGCGGTGCCGGTGCCGCCCCAATAGTCCTTCTGCATGTCATTGAAGAGAAGCTCGCCGTACCGGAGCGCCGTCGGGCGGACCGTTGATTTCGCAGGTCATGGCGCTGCAAACGCCGCCCCAGCTCGGATCCATGGCAGATCACACCGCGACCAACGCGCCGTGCCCGACGACCTTCACCGCCTGCTGTCTCCAACAAGACGGCTCGAATGGCTTGCCGGAGATGGCGTGCCTGCACTGCGCCGACCCATCGGACTGCGCCACCTTTAGCTCGCTCTGCCCCGGCAACGGGCGGAACCGTCTGCCCCTGAATGGCCCTAGCCGTCCCTGCCTAACGAATCACCCCCAACGCATCGATACAAAAATCGAAGCTTGCTCCTGGCACGTTGATGGCGGGCAGCTTGAATTGCAGAGCGTGCACCTTGGCGGGGTCGAACGTGTACGCGGTGCCGGTGCCTCCCCAATAGTCCTTCTGCATGTCACTGAAGAGGAGCTCGCCGTCCAGCGAGGGAGTCGGAGCGCCGTCGGGGGGACCGTTGATTTCGCAGGTCGTGGCGCTGCAGACGCCGCCCCAGCTCGGATCCATGTTGAGGACCCAAACCTGGAGCCCCGGGGCGATCCCGGAGATTTGCCAGGCAATACCGCGCACGCCTACGTCATCGGGGTTCCACAGGAGCTTGCTGTTCGGCGGATTGCCGCTCGGGCCCGTGTTGCGAAAATCGAAGCCCACGGCAACTCCCCAGTTCTCGAAGCCCGCGCCCGCGTTGCAGAGGTAGCCCGACATGCAGCGAGTGTTCGGATCCCAGGCCCAGGTGGCGCAACCGTCGGCGTAGCCGTAGACGGCGCCGTCAATGCCGAGTGCGCCGTTCGGCGGATCGCTCCCGGGCGCGGTATCGTTCACGAGCGTGAGCCACGTCACGGACGGCGAGCCGCCCGACGCGGGCGCGCCGGCCTCGCTTCCGCCGTCTGGGCTCGAGCCACTGCTCCCGCCACTCGCGCTCAGGCCCCCGCTCGCGCTGATGTCACCCGCGGGGATGATGCGCGTGTCGAAGCAGGCCCCGGTGAGCAGCAGGCACAGGCTCGTGCCGAGCGCCGCGCGAGTCAAAACCGGCCTCGCCAGCCGACCCAGGGGTGCTGCGCTTGCCGGCGGCCGGCACCCGGAGCTTCACCCTCGCTCGTGAGGAAGAGCACGCCGCCAGTGCCGAGCGCGAGGCCCGCGCCGAGCGCGAGCCCGATCGTGACGCGGCTGGCGTTCGTGATCGAGTCGGCGAGTCGATTGGCCTGCTCGCGCTTACTCTCGTTCGGGTCGCGGTTGTAGTCGGCGTAAGCGTCCTTCCAATCCTGATAGCGTCCGCGATTCCAAATGAAATGCGCGAGCGCAGCCCCGGACAGCGCGACGCCGACCCCGCCGATCACGTAGGCTAGCGTGTGATCCTGGGCGCCGCTCGACGTCGCGCTCTGCGCGAACACGAGTGGCGGAGTGGCCTTTTGCGTTGCACGCGCCTCGAACGCGGGTTCTGTGGGCACGGAGGGCGTGACGATCGCGGGCGGGATCGCGGCTGCGAAGTCGAGCTCGACGCGCCGCTGCTCGTGCGCCGCGACCTCGATGGTGAGCTCGCGATGTTCGCCGGAATCGAGCATGGCCGCGACCGTGTGCGGCCCCGGATCCACGCGGATCGGTTGCGGCAGAGGAGAACGGCCGAGAGCGATCGCGTCGACGCTGACCAGCGCTCCGCCCGCATCCACCACGATTTCCATTGCGACGGTGTACTCGGCTTCGCGCAGAATGGCGGCTTCGACTTCGGCGCGGCGGCTAGCCTCGAGGTTGGCGCCGCCCTCGTCCAGATAGCGCTGCAACGTACGCGAGGCATCGGCGTGACGGCCGAGCGCGATCTGGGCTTGGCCGATGTTGTAGAGCACGCTGAAGTGCGGCGTCGCGTCGTAGGCTGCCTGAAACTCGGCGAGGGCCTCCGCGTACGAGCGCTTGCGACTCAGGGCCACACCGCGCTCGAAATGCTCGTGCGCAAGTTCGCGGTCGGCGCGCGGCTCCGCCGCTGCGAGCGGCGCCGGCCAGAGCAGAACCAAGCCGATGCCAGCCAACACGCGCGAAAGCGCGCGCGCGTTAGTACGGATTCTTTTCATCGAAGTGGACCTCGGACGCGGCCGGATGCTGCGGCTGCGCGGCCGTCGAGGACGGAGCGCTGCGCGGCATGACCGGCCTGGCTTTCGCCGCCGTGTCGGGCACGGTTTTGGCGACCGAGGGCGTCGGTGCCGAGCTCGCGGTCGGAGGCGCTGAGCTTATGGCGGGAGCACCAAGGAGACTCGAGGCCGCTGCCGGCGACGCGGTTGGGCTCGCCTTCGGCAGGGCGACTGCGGCCGGCTCGTCGCGGCGCGAAGGCTCGCTCCTGAGCAGTGCGCGCGACAACGACGCCGCGAGCACCACAACGAACGCAGCCAGCAACCAAGGCGAGCGTGCCGCCAGCTTGGCCGGCGCGGGACGCGGCACCGAGCCGACCGCGCTGCCCAGCGTGCCCTCGCCGGCCGGCGCGAGCGATCCCGAGCGCGAGCCGAGCGTGGCCGCGCTCGTTGCAACCGCAGCGCCGTGCCTCAGGTCGAATTGCGAATCGCGCGCCTTGATTTCGCGTC
>DASYCR010000811.1:0-3175 GCA_036500095.1 Polyangiaceae bacterium | reverse complement strand
ATGCCCTTGCCGAAAGCCTCGGCGAGCGTCGCGCGATCGGTCGGGAAGAGGCCTTCGGCGGCGGTGATGACCGGGATGTCGTCCCAGTCGCGGCTCTTGTTCTCGTTCACGTGGCGGGCGAGCGCGACGCCCGCCTGGGCGTAACAGACGATGACCGACGGCCGCAGCGCGCGAATCTCGCGCACGACCTCGCGCAGCGCCGCGTCCGAGCGATCCGTGCAATCCGCGAAGTGCTCCCGACGAATCGCGCGATCGACCGACACCTTGAGCTTGGCCGCGAGCGGCGGTGGGTCGCTCGGAGGCGAACCCCAGAAGTGCAGGCTGCGATCGCCGAGCCCGTAGCCGGCCCACCCGTAGCCGCGCAGCTTGATCGCTTGCCGCCAGTACTCCGACCCGCAATCGTACGCGAAAGTCAGCGGGCTTCCGGTCGTGCCGCTGGTCGACTTGGCGATCGACGGCAACGGCGGCACGCGCGACTGGCGAGCAGCCTGCTCCGTCACCGCTTGCTCGCGCGTCAAGAGCGGCAGCTTCTGCAGATCCTCGAGCGTTTTTAGGTCGTGCGGAGCGAGGCCTGCTTGCTCGAAGCGCGCGCGGTAGTGCGGCACGTGGCGCCAGGCGTGGGCGATGAGTTTGCGCAGCTCGCTGGTTTGCAGCGCGCAGAGTTCGTCGAGCGAGCACCATTGCGTTCGGTCGAGCCTCTTCAAATGCGAGAGTGTGGGGCGCCGGCGAATGGCGCTCTCCCAGCCTGGATAGAGCACGCTTTGGAAGACGGATCCGTATAGGTCGGTCATGAGGCCACCGGTGGCGGAGGGAGCACGTAGTCGCGATACGCGTTCGGGTTGCCGGAGCGCCCGGCCATGCCCGCGCGAGCGATATTGAACATCTCTCGCGCGGTCACGTAGTGCAGCACGTAGCGCTCACCGTCGTTGTAGTGACGCGCGAGCAACTCGTGCAGAGCGCGGCCTGGCTTGCCGAGCAGCGAATCCGCCTGGGCCTCGGGCGCGCCGTGCGTGTGCAGCTTGACGAAGACCCACTCGGGCCGACCTTCGATGTGAATGCCCTGCGAGATCCAGGTCGCCAGGCGGCTCGGGCTGGCGGGATCGCGCGCGGTGAGCGCCGCGCCGTCGATGCGTATGCCGAAACCGCGCGAACGCCGCGCCAGCGCGAGCGGCCCCTGAATCATCAGGATTCGATCGCTCATGGTCTGACCGACGCGAGCGCGCACGCCGCTTTCGTGCGCGCGAGCCCTGCCTGGCGCGCCCTCGGGCCAATAGATCTGGTTTACGATCTTCGGCTGCGTCTCGTCCGGCGCCGACGGGAACGTGAAATCGGCGTAGCAACCGGTCTCGAACAGCACGTCGAGCTCCGAATCGACACCGCAGTAGCGCCCGTCCTGGCGCGAGTTTGCTAGGCACCAATTACCGTGAATGAACGCGTAGCGGAGCTTTCCGTCGGCGTCGCGCGAGAGATGACCGTGTTCGGCGTAGGCCGCGAGATATCTGGTGAGGTCGCTCGTGAGCTTTTCCGCGTCGTCTCCGTCGTGGTGCAGGTGGAGCTCGACTTCGCCGTAACCGCGGTGCGCGAGGCGCGCCAGTGCCTCGAGATACTCGGGCCGGTACTGTTCACCGGGAAAGAAAAAACTGTGCCGCGGAGTACGACCGTCGGCGTCGTACAGCTCGCGTACTACTTCCGGGTAGCGCGTAAGCCAGCGTCGCACGCGCTCTTCACCGCACACGTCCGATGCGTGGCCCCAAAGCGGCTCGTAGTGATCGCAGATGGCGAAGAGCACGTGCCGCGGCCCGTCATGACCCGGGGTCGTGAGTCTGCGCAGCGCAGCGCGCGCGTATCCGCCGAGCCAACCGTGGACGTGCTTGGGATCCAACGAGAGTGAAGACATGCCGGCTCCTCTTAGGCGTCGAGCAGCACCACGCCGAGCACGTTGGCCGGGCTCAGTTGCTGGACGGCGCGACGCAGCCCTTTCCGACGCGATTTCGCGGCGCGCGCGGTGACGATCACGCCATCGGCGCATTCGCCGGCGACGTCGGCGTCCGCGCTCTCGAACAGCGATGCCGAGTCGATCACGATATAGTCGTATGAGCAGCGCAGCTGGGAGATCGCCAAACCGAGCAGCAAGCGATCCACGCGCAGCCCCTTCGAGATATCGAGTCGCAACGCCGCCACGTGCAAGCGGCTGCCTCGAATCGCGGCAACCAGGTACGGCGACGCCGCGTCGCCATTGCGCACGAGCCGATCCATGAAGCTGTCTTCCGGATCGAAGCCGAACGCTTGCGCCAAGGCGGGCCGTCGCACGTTCGCCTCGATCAGGAGCACCCGCGCAAACGCCTCGTCGGCCAGCGTGAGCGCGAGGTTGGCCGCGCAAGTCGTCTTGCCCTCGCCGGGCCAAGCGCTGGTCACACTGATGACGCGTGGATCGGAGAGCGCGAGCAGCCGATGCTGCAGCAGCCGATAACTTCTGGCGTGAGCAGAGCTCGGGTCGCCCAGGACCACGAGTCGAGCGTCGAGCGAGCTCGGCAGTTCCGCCTCCTCGAGCACGACGCTCGGCTCGCGACGAGCCAATGCGCTGCCCGTGCCCAGCCGAACGGTGAGCGCCGTTTGGCGCTGCCGCCCGGGGTCTTCGGCGGGCGCCGCCGCGGTCCACTCGACGTCGATGATATTGCGATCGACACTCGGACTTTCAGATTGCGACACGTTGTCTCCGTTCTCTGGCAAGCTTCGGGATCTCGACCAGAACTTCGCTGATGCCGACCAGGTCGCGCGCCGCAAACAAGCGGTCGTCGAAGGCGGCGCGTATCAGGGCCAGCAGTAAGCCGAGCAGTAAGCCCCCGCTCGAGAACATGGCGATGATCGCGTTGCGACTCGGCGGCAGGGCGCGCTGGGGCAGATACGCGGGATCGATCACGTTCACTTCGACGCCCCGGCCGGCACCCTCCGAGCTGGCTTGAATGTCCGCCCGGAACAGTTGCGCTTCGACTTGGTCCTGGCGCTGATGCGCCTCGGTGACCGCGCGCGTCAGCTTGAGCCAGTCCGTTTCGAGCGCGACGACCTCTTTCGTGCGGTCACCCAGCTGAACAGGGTTCGGCTGGACCGGCGCCGGTGCGAACACCACTCTGCGCGGCGCTGGCGGCGCTGCCGGCGGAGTGCCCGGGGCGCTCGC
>DASYCR010000810.1:0-2323 GCA_036500095.1 Polyangiaceae bacterium | reverse complement strand
CGTTCCGTCCAAGAACTCTTCCTCGATCGCGTTGTCTTGCCCGGGGTATGGCAGGAGCCCCGTCGCGGGATCGACATTGACGGTGACGATCGCCGCAGGCTTGGAGAACTCGGTCGGCGGCTTTTTGTCGTGCGCGACCTTCATGAAGCTCATCCACGCGGGCAAGGCAGTGGTCGCGCCGGCTTCGCCCCAACCGAGAGGGAGCGCGTCGTCGTAGCCCACCCACACGGCCGCCGCGAGCTCGGTCGAGAAGCCGACGAACCAAGTGTCTTTGGCGAGGTTCGTGGTGCCGGTCTTGCCTGCGAGCGGACGCCCGAGCGCGCGCGCGCGTTGCGCGGTGCCATGCTCGACCACGCCGCGCATGAGGCTCGTGATCAGATACGCCTCTTCGGGGCTGAGCACGCGCCGCGGCGGCGGTGCCGCGGGCAATGCCAGTACCTTGCCGCCCGGCCCCACGATCCGACTCACCAATTTCGGAAGCTCGAACTCACCGCCATTGGCGAAAGTCACGTACGCATTGCACAGCTCGATCGGAATCACCTCGTACGCGCCCAACGCGAGCGACGGCGTGGGCTGCAGATCGGTCGTGATGCCCAGCGCGCGCGCCCACTCCACCACATTTGCCGCGCCCACTTCGTCGATCAGCTTATCGGCGGCGGCGTTGTCGCTCTCGGCGATCGCCGTGCGCACGCTCTCGCGGTAACTCACCAGCTCTTTGCCGTTCTTCTTGGTTAGATCCAGCACACTGGCGGGTGTGAAGCGGCGCGAGTGCAGCGCGTAGCTGTACAGCATCGGCTTGAAGGACGAGCCCGGTTGGCGGTGTGCGCGCGTCGCGCGATCCAGACCGCCGGAGATGGCTTCGTAGCTGCCGATCAACGCGCGCACTTCACGCGTGCGTACATCCAGCGCGATCAAGGCCGATTCTGGGCCTAGCTCGAGCCGCAAGGGCACCGGCGGCACGCCGTCCGGAGATCCGACCAGACCGACGCGCAACGCCGCGCCGACCTTAGCGAACTCGCTCGGCGGTAGATGCTTCGGGTTGTAGCGCTCCTCACTAGCGAGCATGACTCGTCCGAGCACGTCACCGACTTGTACGTCGAGCGTTCCTTGCGCATCATTCGTGGCCACGACCTTGCCGACGTAGGTCTTGTTTTGGCGCGGCACGCCGGTCGCGAGCGGGCCCCACAACTTGCGCGACGTTTGTGTGAACGGCGGGGCGAGCTTCTGGCGCACGGCGTAGTTGTCCAGATTTTCGCGCACCGCGCGGCGCGCCGCGGCCTGCAGCGCCGGATCGATCGTCGTCTCGATCGTGAAGCCACCTTGGACGGCGCTCTCACCCGCTACGTCGTCCAGCACTTTTTTGACATACGAAACGACCTCCGGCGCGAGCTCGGACTCGCCCTCTGCCGCCGGCGCCAAGCGCACCTTCGAGGCCTGCGCCAAATCATGCAGATCTTGGGTGATGAAGCTCTTCTCGAGCATCTGATCGAGCACGTAGTGACGGCGCGCGAGCGCTTTCGATTCATCACGCCGCGGCGAGTACTTTTCCGGCGAAGCCACCAGGCCTGCGAGCAGCGCGGCCTCGGCTACGTCTAGATCCTTGGCTTTTTTTCCGAAGTAGTAGCGCGCGGCCTCTTCGATGCCGTAGCGGCCATGCCCGAGGTAAATGTAGTTGAGGTAAAGCGAGAAGATCTCGTCCTTGCTTAGCTCTTTCTCCAGCCGCCGCGCGAGGATCGTCTCTTTGATTTTGCGCTGGTAGGTGCGCTCGGAGTCGAGCAGCACGTTCTTTACGACTTGTTGGGTGATGGTGCTCGCGCCTTGGCGCGTGTGGCCCGCGCGCAGGTTGGCGAACAAGGCCCGCAGCATGCCGAAATAGTTGAGCCCTTGATGCTCGTAGAATTGCGCATCTTCCGCCGCTAAGAAAGCCAATTTTGCGTGGCTCGGGATCTCGGCGAACGGGATTACCGTGCGCCGCTCGACGAACAAGCTCGCGAGCACCGTGCCATCACGAGCGAGCACGCGCGTGACCTGCGGCGGCTGATAGTGTGCACGCAAATCATGCACATCCGGCAGGCCCGTCTCGAAGTGCCGAATCACCAGCAACAGACCAAGCGCGCCTGCCACTGCCAAACCGACTAGCACGTAGGCCGCGAGCCGCGCGTAGCGCAGCACAGTATCCCAAGAAGGAAAACGCATCAGCGGCCCAAAAGGCGCATCACCACTACGGCTAAGAGGACACCGGCGACGAGACACAACGCCGCGACGCCAATCAATAATCCCGAGCCGCCGTTCTTCTGCTCGGCCTCCGGCTTGCCTGGATTTG
>DASYCR010000809.1:0-4002 GCA_036500095.1 Polyangiaceae bacterium | reverse complement strand
CTCGTGCAGTGGAGTGCCAACTAGACCCGCTCAACCCTGAGCACGGGCCGATACAAGACTGGTGCACGCGAGTGTCGCGGGGCAGCCAACCTCACGCTCTGTCTCACCCTCCCGCTCTGCCCCAACCCCGCCCTAGCTCTGCCTTTGCCCTCTCCATCTTTTCAACAGAGCAGGACAGCCCTAGCCTTCACACGGGCTTCAGCACCCCTTCGCGCTGCGCTTCCGCGACGTGCGCGTCGATGGCGACTCGCTCGCGCGCCAGATGATCGGCGATCGCCCGCGACAAGCGCTGGTCCGTGAAGGCGTGCGCGCTGTGCGTCAGCGTCGGCTCGAAGCCGCGCGCGAGCTTGTGCTCGCCACCTGCGCCCGGCTCGAAAACCGCGAGTTTGCGCGCGATCGCGTCCTCGATACCGCGGTAAAAGCAGACGTTGAAGTGCAGAAAGGGTCGGTCCTCCCGCGCGCCCCAGTAGCGACCGTACAACGTGTCGTGACCGAGTAGATTGAACGCTCCGGCGATCGGCGCCTCTTGACCGCGCGGCCGGGCAAACACGACGTGCAAGCGCTCGGGCATCACGCTGCACACCTGCTCGAAGAACGCGCGATTCAAGTAACGGCGACCATAGAAGAACTTGTCCACGGTCGAGACATAGAACTCGAAAATGTGATCCACCGCCTCCGGGCGGAGATCCTTGCCCGTGAGCACATCGAGCTCCAAGGCCTGGTCGCGCATTTCGCGGATCTCGCGCCGGAGCTGGTTTCTTTTTTTGGAGTTGAAGCGGGCGAGGAAGTCGTCGAGCGTCGCGTAGCCCGGATTGCGCCAATGAAATTGCACCCCGTAGCGGCGCAGGAGTCCGCTCTGCTCGAGCAAGTCGGCTTGCGCCGGCTCCGGAAAGAGCACGTGCACGCCGGACACCCCGAGCTTCTCCGCGAAGCGCGGTAGGGCCTGTGCCCACGCGCGCCCGAGCTCCATGGCGTCGACGCCCGGCGCGGTCAAGAAGCGCGGACCCGTCGCGGGCGTGAACGGCACGGCCACGATCCACTTCGGAAAATACTCGAGCCCGAGCGACGCTTCGGCGAAGCGCGCCCAGCCGTGATCGAACACGAACTCGCCCTCGCTGTTGCCCTTGATATAGCCGGGACTGGCGCCCACGAGCTCGCCGTCCTGATACGCGCCCACGTGCATCGGCAACCAGCCGCGTGAGGGCTCGACGCAGCCGGTGCTCTCCAGCGCCGCGAGCCAGCGATAGTCGAGCGGCGGCGGCGCGCCCTCGGCCAGCCGTTGCCAGCGCTCCGGGCCGAGTTCGGCAATGCTCTGATGAGTCCGGAATTCGATCTGCGCCACTACAAAATCTTCCGCAACCTATAAGCCGAGTGCTCGAGCCAGCGCGCGCGCCAGGAGCGTTCTTGAAAAGCCGCGCCGTCGACCTCGCGGCTCTCCGCGAAGTCTTGCAGAAAGAACGCCTCCAGACGCGCCCCAAAGTCGGCATCGAACACGGTCACGTTGACCTCCAGGTTCGAGCGCAGCGACAGCGCGTCGAAGTTGAAGGTGCCCACGGTACTCCAGCGACCATCCACTACCGCGCTCTTCGCGTGTAACACCGTCTTTTGCCACTCGTAGATGCGCACGCCTGCGGCGAGCAAGCGCGGCCATACGGCGCGGCTCGCGTAGTCCACGACGCGCACGTCGCTTTGACCGGGCAAGAGCACGCGCACGTCCACGCCGCGCTCGGCCGCGCGACAGAGCGTGCGCATCACGCTCGGATCCGGCAGGAAATAGGGGTTGGAGATGTAGACGGAGCGCGTCGCGTGCTCGACGTGTCGCTTGTAGGCGCGCGCGATCTCGTGCCGAGTACGGAAAAAGTGCGCGCCGAGCACGCGCACCCGCTGCGAACCCGGCTCGTGCGCGGCGATGCCCTCGGCGACCGAACGGCGCGCCCAGCCGACGCGCTTGATCGCCGCGCCGTTTTGCTTGCGCCACGCGCGCACCAGGCAGTCGACCATGCCCGACACGGCGGGGCCTTCGACGCGCACCATGTCGTCGCGAAAACCGAGGCCGCCCTCTTCGACCGTCAGCCACGGATCGCCGATGTTGATGCCGCCCGCGAAGCCGACCAAACCGTCCACGACGAGCATCTTTCGGTGATCGCGGCGCGTCAGAGTGCCCAGGCGAAAGCGGCGCTTCCAGGGCGCGATCGGGTTGTACTCGATCACGCGCGCGCCGCTCTGCGCCAGCCGCGCAAAGACGTGACCGTCGCCGCCCATCGAACCGAGCGCGTCGTACAGCACGACCACGTCGACGTCGCGCTCGGCCGCGCGCGCAAGCGCGTCGGTGAAGCGCTCGGCGATCTTGCCCGTGAACCAATATATTTCGAGCAGGATCTGTTGCTGGGCGTCGCCGATGGCTTCGAGCATGCACGGAAACGCTTCACGGCCATCGCGCAGCAAACGCACGCGGTTGCCCCCCACGAACTGCTCGTCCGAGCTCGAAGGCAGGGGCACGCGAGGCTCGGACACCGACTTCATCGTAGCGCCCAGGCGAAAAAAAGCGCACTCCTTCGTGGCAAAAAAACCCAGCGATTTTCCCTCGGATTGCTAAGCTCAAGCGAATGACACCGCTTGTTCGAGGTCGCCAGCGCGCATTCGCGGGCTCTTTGCTCGCGCTCGTCTGCTTCGCGTGCGGGAACGACAATCCACAGCCGAGTTACCCCAACCAATACCCTGCGCAGCCATACCCTGGGCAACCGTACCCTCAGCAATATCCCGGGCAGCAACCCTACCCGCAGCAGCCCGGTCAGGCGCAACCATATCCGCAAGCACAAATCTTGCCCCCGGTTCCGCTCGATCCAATCAACCAGGTCGACCTCGGCTATCTGCGCGGCGAGGCACAATCGATCTTGAACGAGCTCGTCGCGACCCTGCCGCAGCCACAGCAAGGTCGTGTGCAAGGCATTCCGCTGGTGGTCGACAGCACGGCCGGTGAAGTGAACGCGTTCGCGACCTGCGACAACGGCCGCCCCGCGATGGCCATCACCGACGGCTTGCTCGACATCGAAGCGCACTTGAGCGCGGCGCGCGCCACCGACGAGCTGTTCGGCACCCAAAAACTGAGCCAATACATCGCTCTCATCGCCCGCAATCAGCAGCCCAAACAACCGATCGTCCAGCCCGCCCCGGGCTTTTTCGATCCAACCCAGCAGGCGGACGGACGCAAAGTGCAGCGCCAACACCAGCTGCTCGAGGAGCAGATTGGTTTCGTGCTCGGGCATGAGCTCGCCCATCACTATCTGGGTCACTTGCCGTGTACGTCACAGGGCGCGACTCCTCTCGCTCAGCTCGGGCAATTGTTTTCGAGCGCCGTTCCCCTCTTCAACCAACCCAATGAAGTCGCCGCCGACATGTCCGGCATCAACACCCTGCTCACGATGGGCGCGCGCCGGCCGGATTACCACCTGACCGAAGGTGGGGCGCTAATCACGATGCAGTTCTTCGAGGGTCTCGATCAGATGAGCCCGGTCGACATCCTGTTCAGCTTCGAAAACACGCACCCACCGCCGCAATTGCGCTTGCCGATTATTCAGCAGACGGCCGCGGCCTGGCGGACGACGGGTGGGCGCGGGTTGCCGTATCCGATTTAGGTTTGGTTGTTTGTTTTTGTAGTTGCCTTGCGCAAATGCTTCGCGACTATGCCGTTCGTTGGAAAGCACGCGAGGTTTTTGTATGTGCTCCGCACAAACGCCTTGCGACTAACTCGCCCGTTGGATAGCGAGCGCCGGTGTCGCCGGGTCTCGTGAGAGTTTGGGCTTCTGTGGTGGATCGTGATCTTTTCTTCCAAGACTGAGTGAGTCGACGAACGGGGCTCTGCCCCTGCGACCCCGGGAGCGCGCGCTTTGAGGTTTGCGGGGCTCTGCCCCTGCGGCCCCGGGAGCGCGCGCTTTGAGGTTTGCGGGGCTCTGCCCCTGCGGCCCCGGGAGGGCGCGCTTTGAGGTTTGCGGGGCTCTGCCC
>DASYCR010000808.1:0-2607 GCA_036500095.1 Polyangiaceae bacterium | reverse complement strand
AAACGTGCCAAAACGGCTGATTTCTAGCTCGGTTTTTACGACCTCGTCGCCGTCGGGCGAGCGCAACACAAGGTTGGCCGTCTCACCCACCGGGACCGCATTGCCACCGGGCGCCTCGCTTCGCACGATCCCTTTGACCTGCACCTCGTCGCCCGGGCGATACACGCCGCGATCGGTGAACAGCATGCCGAAGCGCGCGTCCTCGCCGTCTAGATTGACGGGCACCGACAGCCGCCAGGGTGAGATGATATTCGAGATTTCCTCGTAGTTCACGTCTTGCCCGCTCTGCGCGATCAGGATCCCGTCGTTCACCGTATCTTCGTTGAAGTGCGGCGACAGATCCGAGCTCGGGATGTGCGCGAGCCCCTGCGCATCGGTCCGATAGTGATGCGAGTCGTCTGGCGCCAATAGCTCGATATCGGCGCCTGCCACCGGCTCGCCCGTCGAGACGCGCGTCAGCCAGACCAGCGAGCCAGTGAGCGACATTTTCGCGGTCAACCCAAGATCGCTCACCTTGACGATGTTGAAGAGCGAAGTCGGCCTTCGGTTACTGCCCGCGTCGTAGTGCACGCCGATCGCCAACGGACCGTGCGCGCTCGCGCCCAGCAATGCCGCCGCGTTGAGACTCTCCGTCGCGATGCGATTGCGCCCCACGCGCGGCGTGATCCGGCGCTTGTGAGCGTTCGGCAGCGCGGCTAGCCGGTCAAAATCGTCCATGCGGCTGTGATGATCCGAGAACAACAGAGCATCCGCCGGCGTGAGCGCCGCCGTGACGAGCTCATAGCTCCCCACGTTCAGCGAGCCGACCGGAATCACTGCATTGGCGCGCGGATCGAGGTTCGCTCCACTCACACCGACTTCGACCGACGGTTCATAGTCGTCGACGGTGAGCGTCTCCGCGACCGGAGCTGCCAGCACTTGCCCGTACTTGTCACGCAAGCCCGGGTTGACGTGCACCGTGTAGGTCTTGCTCGCCTGAAACCGCGCGATCAGATTCAGGTAGCCGACGTCGCCCTCCTGCTCGCCGTAGTCGCTGAATTTGAGAGGCAACGCGGGCGAGACGGAAATTGCGCGCTTCAGATCCTTGAGCCCAACCGGGTTACTGGTCTCGAGGTACCAAGGCGCGCCTGCGGGGCACTTGTCGGTGTCGCGCGCGCGGTTGCAATTGACGGTCACGCTCAGCGGCCCGTACGTCTCGTACGCGAGCTCGGAGGCGTCGCCCAGCGAGAGCGGTCCTTCCTCGCCGTGCAAGTCGGCCGAAAGGGTGAGCGTCAGGGTAGCGTGGATGGGCAGCGGCTTGACGGGATCGACGCGCAGCCGCTTCGTTTGCTGAGGATCCGGCCGCGAGGCGTGAAACGCGAGCAGGTCCGTCTTACCGTCGTGCTCGGCGCTGAGCGTCGCGTGGCGCTCGAGCTCGGCGGGATCGATCGGTTGATTGAAATGCAGCGTGAAGCGCGCGCTCGGCAGCAGGCCGCGTGATTCGACGACCGGATCGCTGTCGACGAATTTGGGCCGGGGCGTCGTAAACTCGAACGCGTAAGGCGCGCCGAGCGTGCTGCCGTCGAGAGCCTTCAGCTCACCTGGGACGGTGACCTGGTAGTGCGTCGCGCCGCTCAGGTGGGGCGTCTCCGGCACGAAGCGCAGCGCGTGCGTACCGACCCACAGCCAACGCCCCTTGAGCGCAGGCGTTATCACGATCGGCGGGGCCGGCGCGGCGCCCGCCCGCTCGAGCGCTATCAGCGGCCGACTGAAGACCACGCTCAATTCGCTGATTTCGCTCGCCTCGCCCTCGGGGGCCGCATAGACGACGCGAAAGGCGCTCGCCGAACCCGCTCGAGGCGCTCGCTCGGAGCCGAGGCCGAGCGAACCGTTCGACGATTTCGTCGCTAGCTTGGTGCCGCCGATACAAGCTCCGCCTAAAATGCAAAATAGCCCGCTCACCAGGGTCAACCGCCCCAGGAGCTGGCGACCGCCACCGACAATGCTCTTCATGTGCCCGCACTCAGCAATGGCCGTGCCGCGACGACAGCCGGCAAATCTCCGAGGCTCGCGTTGCCGAGCGTGTTTCGCTGGACGCAGCGCGTGCGTTCGGGCCGCCACAAACCGCTCGCTGCGCGCTACAGCCGTGCTGTGCGCCGCGCTCTACTCGGCCGGCGTTGCCCACGCGGAGCCGAGCGCCCGCTTCGCGGATCTTCCCACGCACACGGCCACGCCACCTGCTGCCCTAGCGCCCCCCGAGCATGTTCCTGCGCCCGCGCCGGCGCCAACAGCGAGCCCTGCGCCCAGCGGCTTCGTTCGCCATTTGGCGACGTCCTATCTCGAGCGCGGCGCGATGTTCGAGGCGCGCGGGGACGTCGCGCTCGCGCTCGGCGAGTACAGTCACGCGCTAGCAGTCGATCCGTCGCTCGGCGAGGCCTACTTGAAGCTCGGCGCGCTGCGCGAACGCATGGGCGACCCGCGCGAAGCCGAGCTCGTGTACACCGCCGCGACGGCGCTCAGCCCGGCGCGCGCGCAAGCCTTGTTCGCTCGGGCCATGCTGCGCAAACACGCCGCGCGCACACGGGAAGCGCTCGCCGATCTGAAGGCCTCCAGCGAGCTCGATCCGGC
>DASYCR010000807.1:0-1941 GCA_036500095.1 Polyangiaceae bacterium | reverse complement strand
CGGACACCGCCTGATCGCGATGAGCAAATCGCTCGATAAAATCCCGGATCTAGAGTGGCTGCCCGCGCTCACCAGCGCCGCGCACATTTCGCTGCGCACGAATGGCCGCGCGGCCATGGCCACGCTCGCGGCCGCCGGCAGCGGCATCGCGTGCCTGCCCTGCTTCGTAGGCGACGGCACGCCTGGCTTGCGCCAGCTCCGTCCGCCTATAGCCGCCCCCGAGCGCACGCTCTGGCTCGGTATGCACCGCGACACCCGCAATGTGCCGCGCATTCGCGCGACCGCGGTGTTCCTGAGCGAAGCGCTCGCGCGGCTCGCGAAGGCGCTGGCGCCCGTCAAACGCGCGCCTCGCGATTGACGGATTCGAGCTCGCACGGAGCGACCAAAATGGCTCTCGCATAGGCTAGCGCAAAGCCGTGCTTCATGACGTTCGCCTGAGATTGCGAGCCGGGCGCGGTGGTGATCACGGCGAGCTCTGCGCCGCGCGCCCGCGCTTCATCGAGGCGCGCGGCGATCAGCGCCGCTTGTACGCCGCGCCGTCGTTGTGCCGGCAGCGTCGCCGAGCCGCTCAAAAGCGCGATTTTGTCGCACAAATACAGGCTGGCCGCGCCCGCCAACGCGCCGTCCAAGTACGCGAGATAGCGATCGAAGCCGCCCGCGCGCAGCATGTCGTCGATGGCCTCGGCGATCAGCTCGCCCGAGAATTGATCCACCACGACGCCCGTCTCGTCCGAGCACGAGGAAGCGCGGACGACGGTCTCCCGCCAGGCAGCCCGCGTCGCGGCGGTGGCGCGCTCGACGCGAATGCTCGACGCATGCGTTGCTGCCGGGTCGGAAAGTGACCGCACGAGCACGTTCTCGAACCCGAGCAGTCGATAGCCGCGCTGGCTCAACCAGGCGATCGATTCGAGGCTCGCCAGCGTGGCGAGCTCGATGCGCGTCGGTTCGCCACGCGCGCGGAGCTCTTGTTCCACGCGCGTGAGCGCTGCCTCGTCGATCGGCGCGACGAGCCCGACTCCGATCAGTTTATTGAAGGGCGAGCCGGGTCGCACGTACGACCCGCCTCCCACGCCAAGCGTGCTCACGAACGCCCGCGGTGCGTGACCGGACGCCAACGCCGCCTCGGCCACTGCCCGTGTGAGCTGCGCTTCAGCGCGTTCGATGCGCAGTGCCGTAGCCGTGGTCACGAACATCGCGTTCACGAAGGAAGAGCGGTAATTTGCCGAGAAATCGCGGCACCCAGGGCCTCCCCCGCACCCCAGAGCGCAGCGCCGAGCAGCACGATGTCCTTCATGATGAAGCCGCCAAACGGATTGGTCGGCTCCCAAATTCCGGGCGTCGTGACTAAGAAGGAGAGCGTGATCAGGAACGTGGTCGCAGCCAACAAGCCGCCGACCGCGGCGAGCTGTGGCCGAAAGCGGCGAGCACACATCAAGAGCGCCGCGCTGATCTCGATCAGGCCGATCACATCGGAGCCGCCGCGTACGCCAAACAGCGAGTAGAGCCAGGAGAGCAGCGGGCTGTGCTCGACCAGCGGGCGAATGCCTTCCGCTTCGAAGGCCGTAAACTTCATGGCTCCCCAAAGCAGCAGCAATGCCACGAGCCCGTAGCGCAACACACCGCCAGCTAGCGTATCGAGCCGCTGCGCGGGAGTGAGCCACTTATTTTCAGAGAGACGAGGGTGCGATTGTATTTCTTGATTGAGCAACATGCCCATCAGTGCATCGAGCGCGTCGAACGTTACAGCGCGGAATGCTTTTCTCGACGCGCTTAGCGCGCGCTCTTGTCGTGCCAGCTTTGGAACACGGCCAGCAGCTGGTGCTCGGCGTCCTCGCTAGGCGCCGCTTTCTCGAGCGAGCCCGCCAACGTGAGGACCGTGTTCATCTGCGCCAGGTAGGTGGTGCAGGGCGGACAGGTCTCGAGGTGCGCGTCGAACGCCGC
>DASYCR010000806.1:0-6041 GCA_036500095.1 Polyangiaceae bacterium | reverse complement strand
CGCTGCACGGCTGCTTGAGGAGTCTCGCGAGCGAGGCGCTACGAGGACCCCCGCGCCAAACCTGCGCGATGCAGCCCGCTGGGATGCGAATCGGAAGCCCGAGTTCGTGGGCTCGCGCCAGATCGGCGAGCAGCCTGATATGGCGCGTCTCGAGCGCGAGCAGCGCACCCGCGTCGAGCACCAGACCGGGCGCGCCGAATCGCTGCTCAGCCTGCCTTGCGGCGCGCCATTTCACGCTGGCCCTTCCCGCGCGTGAGGCCGGCGCGCTCGAAGGCCAAGCGCGACTCTTCTTCGGCAGCGCGAAGCTCCGCTCTGCTCGCGCCGCTTTCGCTCACCCAGCTCGCGATCATCTCGGCGAAGCTTTCGTTCGCGCTGGCGCCGTCGATCAGGTGCGCCAAGTAGTTGCTCACGTTGGGCGCCTTGCCGGCGCGCACGGCAGCCTTGGCCTTGCGCAGCGCCTCGTCGGGCAAGCTGATGGCAATCTTCTTGGTCATACCAGCGACATACCATGCCGATAGGCCAGCGTCGAAGCTCCCGTCCTAAAACGCGCCCGCCAAACTCAAACCCGAGCGACCGCGGCCCGGCATGGGGCCGAGACGTAGCGCGGTCGTGTTCGGTGCCGTGTCTGGAGGTCCGGGGGTCCAAGAAATCAAGACCGCGTCGATGAGCGTGGCGACCAGCGCGCCGACCAGTACGCCCTCGACGACACCACTTTCACAGTGCTCCATACCGTACGCGTCTTCGGGGCATCGGGTCGGTGGGGCGAGCAGCCCGCCCGCGACCGGCAAAGCAACGCGCAAACCCAAGCCCAAGACGCCGTAGGGATTCTTGTGCGCGAGGTGAACGAGTGGAGGCCCCAACACGAATATCGCGGCGCCCGCTTCGATCAGCGTCTTTGAATCAGGGCGGGTGCATGCCGTGTCATTGCTCGCGCACGATGTCCCCGGCTTGGGTGAATCAGCAAGGCCTCCAGCGATCAGCGAGAACGCAACACCGTCGACCGCGAGCGTCTGCCAGCCGTACCACGTGCGCCGCAGTGGGGCCTCGGGGAGCGGGGGTGGCAATGCGGGTAGGTCGGACGTCGTTGCGGCGGCAGAGCCGAGCGGCGCCGACGCGGGCGACTCGGGCTCGTCCGGCGGCTCGGGCTCAGAGGCGCGCGGCCAGACGCGCAGAGGCAGTGGCTTCTCGATCGGGGCGCTCGACGGTGCTGGGGGAGGCGGCGATGGGGGCGCCGCTGTCGGCGTCACCGAAGGAACTTGTGCGTAGCTCGGTCTCGTACTGAGAGCGAGCAAGGACAGCGCTAGGAGGGCGACGGTTAGGCAGCGCCGGCGTCGAAGACTCCGTGGGCGCTCACCGTGCCGGCCATGCCACCATCTGTGGTGGTTCCGATACTCCCTACCCGCCCGACGGGGGCGCTGAATCCGCGCTGACAACCAGCCTCCTGTGAATTCCGTTGCATGAATCGCGGTTCGAACCTCCACGTCGAGGTGGTGAGCAAGAAGCGCGCCTTGCGAGATCGCCCGGCTCGCTCCGCGCCGCCGACCCCTGCTAGGCTGCCGCCCATGCGGAACCACCGTTCGTCCTTTGGCGTGTTCGTGCTCGCGCTCGGCATTGCGGCGCTCCCCGGCTGCGGCAAGCTCAAAGAGCGTCTCGGCATGAGCAAGGGCGCCGACGGCGGTGCCGCCTCCGCTCAGGCCGCGAACGGTTCGGTGCCCTCGCTCGACGGGTTCGAAGGTGAGATCACGCTGCTCGTCAAGCCGGGCCCCAAAGAGCACTCGAGTAAAGCGATCCCGCCGCTCAATCTGCTGGTCAAGAGCGGCAAGTTCCGCATCGACGTGCCTGCGGATACCGAGGAGCTCAAGTCGATCGGCCGCGTGTATGTGGTGGTGGCGGCGAGCGAGAAAAAGATCTCGGTCGTGCTCGACGACAAGAAAGAAGTGGTGGTCATCAACCTCGACAAGATTGGCGAAGAAATGAAGGGGTTCTCGCGCGGTCACGAGGGGACGCCCGCGGCGCCCAAAGTGCCGCCCAAGGTCGTCAAGACCGGCCGCAAAGACACCGTCGCGGGCTACAGCTGCGAAGATTGGGACATCGTTCCGAGCGACGGTTCACGCTCCAAAGCCTCCGTCTGCATCGCGGAGCGTGCGGCGTCGTGGTTCAGCCTGCCCACGCTGGGGCTGCCGGCGGAGTACAAGTTCATCGCCGAGATGCTCGACGGTCGACACTTTCCGCTCAGAGTCATCGGCTACGAGAACGACGGCAGCGAGGGCGGTCTACTCGAGGTCACCAAGCTCGATCAGAAGCCGCTGTCAGCGCAGCTGTTCGAGATCCCGGCGAGCTATCGCGTCGTCGACGTGCAGCAGGCGATTCAAGAGATCATGGCGGGTGCCATGGCAGCGGGGCGCGGCGGGCCTGTCGCAGTGCCGGGAGTACCAAAGCCTGCTGCGGTCGCGCCCAAACCAGCGGCAGCTGCGCCGAAGCACAAGTAGCTAGGCGTCCCTTAACGGAGTAAGGTCGCGCGGCGCTCTCGACTCCAGAGAGCGATGGAGGAAGGCCGCCGATGTCGTTCGCAATTCACTCGTCGCAACTTCTGTCTGCTGTAGCGCTCGGAGCGCTCCTGTTCGGTTGCCAGGAGGAGGCAAAAAAAGAAGCGCCGCCGGCCAAACCCAGCGCGTCCGTGGCCGCCGTCGCTCCGCCGCCGGCACCAAGCGCTCAGCCACCCAAGCTTCGAGACGACTGCCCCGACGGTTCGAGCGGCGTCGGTACGATGGCGCAGCCGTGCCTCGGCAAAGGCGACTCACGGATGATGGAAGTGGCTTACACCGGCAAGACCACGGACGAGGGCCCGAAGTTCAGCATCGTCAACAAATCGAAGAGCCCCATCTTGTACGGCTCCCTCGCCGCGTATTTCTATGACAAGGCCGGCAAGCAGCTCGACGTGACCACGGGCAGCAAGCCGCAACCCATGCAGCTCTGCTCCGGCAGGATCTTCGCTGGAGCCGTAAAGCCCGGTGAGAAGATCTTCATGTTCTTCTCGTGCGTGAAGAAGGCCGACATCCCGGCGGGAACCGACGCGATCGAAGCAGAGGTGAAGACCGTGGGCTTCACCGACGAAGCCGCCCGCGACAGCGACTACTACTGGTCGAACCCGGATCTGGTTCCCAACCAACGCCCCAAGAGTGGCAAGGCAAAGGCGAAGAAGTAATCGAGGAACACCCATGCTGAAAGCCACCACCCACCTGCACTTCGACGGCCGCTGCAAAGAAGCCCTGGCCGCCTATGCCGCCTGCCTGGGCGGCAAGATTTCGTTCTCCATGACCTGGGGTGAATCTCCCGCTGCTCAGCAGGCCCCGCCCGCTTGGGCCGACAAGATCATCCACGCCAGCCTCGAGTTCGACGGCCAAACGATCTCCGCCGACGATGCGCCGCCCGGAAACTACTCGAAGCCGCAAGGCTTCTCGGTCATGGTGAGCACGCCCGATCTCGCGCGCGCTGAAAGCATCTTCAAAACCCTGGCGGCAGGTGGCGAGGTGCGCATGCCCTTCGCAAAGACCTTCTGGTCGCCCGGCTTCGGCATGGCAGTGGACCGCTTTGGGATTCCCTGGATGGTGAGCTGCTCGCAGCAGGAAGCCTGAAGCGTCTCCGATATTCTCGAGAGAGTTGGGGTTCTAGGTGATGGCAGAAAAGCTTCTTTTCGAAAAAGCCTTCCCCTACGGCGCCGATCTCCTGGCGCTGCCCGTCAAGGACGTCAGCGTTGCCGCCAAGTGGTACGCGGAGCACTTCGGCATGTCCGAGGTCGAGCGCAAGACGCTGCCGCACCCCACCGTGGTCATGGAGCGCGAAGGCGTCCGCATCGGGTTCGCCGTCAACGGCGGCGACAGTTCGCAAGAGGGCGCTGCGATCCGGGTAAGCGACATCCACGCCGCGAAGGCGGAGCTCACGGATAGAGGAATCACGATCGGCAACTGGCGAGTCGACGAACGAGACGGCCAGAAACTACAAGTGTTCTTCGTCGTGGCGCCGGACGGCCTCTGCTACTATTTTCATCAGCCGCTGCTCTGATTTAGACCTCAATCCCAATCACGCTGGGCAGCCAGAAATTCCCGAAGGACTTCTTACTGCCCATGGCATCCCCGCGTGCAGCTGCGAGCGGCCAAGTCCCGCGCGGCCGGTGGGTGCTGGCGGCGGCCATCCTCGGTTCGAGCCTCGTTTTCATCGACGGCACGATGGTGAACGTCGCGTTGTCCGCGCTGGAAACGGATCTGCATGCCACCGTCGTGGGTGTGGCGTGGGTGGTCGAAGCGTACGCGCTGTTTCTCTCGGCGCTGCTCTTGGTGGGCGGCGCGCTCGGCGACTTTTACGGGCGGCGGAAGGTCTTCGCTTTGGGCATGCTGCTGTTCGCGGGCGGCTCGGCGTGCTGCGGGCTGTCGCCCGACCTCACGACGCTGGTCGCCGCGCGAGCCGTGCAGGGCGTGGGTGGAGCTCTGCTCACGCCCGGCAGCCTCGCGTTGATCAGCGCGACCTTTCCGGAGCACGAACGTGGACGCGCCATCGGCACGTGGTCGGGTGCGAGCGGCGTGGCCGCTGCAATCGGCCCCGTGCTGGGCGGCTGGTTCATCGATCGCTTCTCTTGGCGTTGGGCCTTCTTCATCAACCTGCCCCTGTCGGTGATCGCGCTCGCCATCCTGTTCGCGCGCGTGCCGGAGAGCCGGAATGAGGAACGCCAGGGCCGACTCGATCTGTGGGGGGCCGCGCTCGTCACGCTCGGACTTTTTGCGCTCGTGTTCGGCTTGCTCGAATCGTCGCGCCTAGGGCTACTTGCCCCGCGCGTGCTGCTCGGGCTCGTCGGCGGCGCCCTCACGTTGTTCGCCTTCGTGCTGGTCGAGGCGCGGCGCGAGGCCCCGATGCTGCCGCTCGCGCTCTTTCGTTCCAGGGCCTTCGCGGGCACGAATCTGCTCACGTTGCTCTTGTACGGCGCGCTCAGCGGCGCGCTGTTTTTTCTGCCGATGAATCTGATTCAGCTGCAGGGCTATGGCGCGACCGAGGCCGGCGCGGCCTTCTTGCCCTTCGTCGCGATCGTGTTCGCGCTTTCGCGCTGGGCAGGTGGGCTCGTCGAACGTTACGGTGCACGCCGTCCGCTGATGATCGGTCCGAGCATCGCGGCCTGCGGCTTCGCGGCGCTCGCTTGTCCGGGCCTCGGCGGCTCGTACTGGCTGACCTACTTCCCGGGCGTCTCGGTATTGGGCTTGGGCATGGCGGTCACGATCGCGCCGCTCACGACCACCGTGATGAACGCCGTCGACGAGCACCGCGCGGGGCTCGCCTCCGGTGTCAACAACGCCGTGTCACGCAGCGCGGGCCTGATCGCGGTGGCGGCGCTCGGTATCGTCTTTTATCGCGTTTTCGCGAACTCCCTCGAGGGCGCGCTGACAGCCTTACATCCGCCGTCCGCACTGCGCGAAGCGATCGTCCAGCAGCGCATGCGTCTCGCGGCCATCGAGCTACCCTCGGGCACGACGCCGACCGAGCGCGCTCCGCTCGAGCACGCCATCAAGCTCGCTTTCTTGCGCGGCTTTCGCGTGGTGACTCTGCTCGCGGCGGCTCTCGCGCTGATCAGCGGCCTCTGCGCAGCCGTCTGGCTACGCCCCACGAAATCTTCGAGATGAGTGCTGCGGGCATCAGAGCTCAATCCCAATCACGCTACGCAGCCAGAAATTCCCGAACGCTTCCCCGATCGCGAGTGTGTGCGCGGTGTCCGTCACGCGCGCGTAGGCGCCGACGCTCCACCACACTTTGCCGAATTGACTGAGGATGGTCGGGCCGAGGTAGACGTGCGGGCCGAGCTCGAACGGCCGTGACGGTAGGGCGAGGCTCGTGTACTCCGAGCGTAGAAAGCCTTCGAAGCCGGGCTGGAACTTGGGTGTGACCTCGAAGCCGACGCCGGCGCTCGGATTGAGCACCCAATCTTTTTGACCGGTGTAGTAGTACTCGCGCTCGCCCGTGGCGTTGAGTAGCAGGCGCACCGGGCCGAACCGACGATC
>DASYCR010000805.1:0-1773 GCA_036500095.1 Polyangiaceae bacterium | reverse complement strand
GCTGGCCCCCGGCTCGGCCGCGTCGTGCAAGGCCTGAAGATTCGTGGTCTTTCCACTGAGGGCAGGACCGTAGTAGACGAGCTTTATCGTCAGCTCGCGGTTCACGAAATCAAGCTGCACGCTGACCCCCGTAATTCATTGCATAATCATGTTGGGGGACTTCGAAGATCGAGAACCTGGGCACGGCGCAGACCTTCACCATAACATGGGCCATCCATGAGCCAAACGGCCGTCTTGCTCTGGCTTTCAGTTGCCGAGCTTCAGCCAGCGTTTCGCGCGGATCTCGAGCAATTTTCGCAAAGCCGGCTACTCCGCCTGGAGGCACCCAGGGAAAACACGCCGGCGCTCGCGACGAGCGGCTACGCCGCCGACGTGGTTGCGCAAGTCGAGCAAGCGCTGGAGGAGGCGCGCAACGCGACGGCCGCGCTCGACCCCGGCACGGCCTTTACGGCGCTCGAACGGGTCGATCGTCTCCTGCACGCCCACGCCGAGCTACCGCAGGCAGGATGGCTGATGGCCGAGCGTCTCGAACTCGCGGCCGAACTCGAGGCGCGCACTCCCGAAGGCGCCGGCGCGGCGCGCGCGCTACGTGAACGCGCCGCGGCTCTGGAGGGCAAGCGCGCCGAACCGTTTTCCGATCGCGACGCCGTCGCGGATATCGAGCCGCCCGTCGCGCACACTCTCGGCGTCGAAGGGCCCGCGCCGGACGACGTCGTCGAGTGGGACGGCGTGCGCCAAGTAGGCGGCTCGCTGTCGAGCGCCGAGGGCGAACATCAGGTGCGCGTGCTGCGCGGCGGCCGCTTGATGTGGGCCGGCTGGGTGCGCGTGACGCCGAGCGACGTCACCATCCACTTGCCCGTGCCGACGATCACCGCGTGCAGCGCGGACGACATTGCGCTCGCTCACTTCGATCGGAATCGCGCGGTCGCGGCGCCGCGCGCGCGCTGTCTGAGTTACGTGCTCGCGCGACCGCACGAGGGTGGCGGCATCGACGTGGCGCTGTGCCAGCGCGACCAATGCGGCGAAACGAGCGCCTGGAAGAGCTTGCCCCCAGCGGCAACCGTCGAGGTTGGTTCGCGCTGGCCGCTGTGGGCCACCTACGCGACCGCCTCCGCGATGGCGGTCGGCACCGTACTTTTGATCTGGCGCTCAGGCGTATTCGACAAGCCCGAGCCGCGCACCGACACTCACTGGGTGTACACCGGCACTCAGCCGCTGGCGCGTTTCTAGGTAGAGCCTAGCGACGCGCGCCGAGCGCGCTCAGGGTGGCCTTTTGTCGATTCGCGAAGATGCCGATTTCGCTCTTGAGCGTGTCGATGCGCGCGCGCAGAGCGGAGAGGCGCAGCTCGCCGGCGCGCAGCTCGACGGCAGCCAGGTGAGCGTCATCCGAGTTGCCGAGCGTTACCCGCAAATGGTCTTGCAGTCGATCGATGTCCTTCAGCAGCTGGGCTACGTCCGCTTCGCGTTTGGGTAGCGCACCGTTGCGAATGGCGAGCGCGTACGCCGCGTCCGCCGCGCGCGCCAAAATGGCCCGCTGCGCGGCGGGCACGTTGGACTCACGCGACGCGTCTCGCAGGTACCACCACGAGAGTTCCGGGACGGTTAGATTGCGCACGACACCCTGCGAAATATCGACGTCACGCTTGAGCTCGGTCTTGGCCGGTACTCGAAAAGTGAGCACGGCGCGCCCGAGCGTGCTGTCGTAGCCCACCGCGTCGGCGCCCGTGACGCGCGCGTTCTCGACGATGTCGAGTGCGAGACACACGGTGCGGG
>DASYCR010000804.1:0-2107 GCA_036500095.1 Polyangiaceae bacterium | reverse complement strand
CTTCTTCGTCAGCAAAACCGAAGAGCTCGCCAGACGCTTGCTCGACTACGCAGCGCGACTCCCCGCGCGCGCTCCTCATATCAAATGTGCGGCCGGTGACGCGCGAAGTCTCGTCCAAGTCCGCACCGCGGAGATCGACCTGATCGTGAGCTCTCCACCGTACCCGGGCGTCTACGACTACTTCGAGCACCACCTGCCGCGTCTACGCTTTCTTGGCTTTGACGAGGACTCGTTCGAGCGGAGCGAGATTGGCTCGCGGCGCAGACTATCGAAGATCGGTTTTGATGCGGCGGTCGAACGCTGGCGACACGAATTCGGCGCGTGCCTCGATGAATTTCGCAGAGTCCTCGCCCCCGCGGGCACAATCGCTCTCGTGATCGCCGACTCGGTGCTCGGCGGGCGCGCGTTGCACGCCGACCACTTGCTGAAGGAGCTCGCGGCACGACACGGTCTAGCTCTGGTCGCGAGCGCGTCGCAAAAAAGACCCTATTTTCACGAACCGACTCGCGCGGCGTTTCGCGAACGGGACCGCTTGGAGCACGTGCTCTTGCTTCGACACAAAGCCAACGACCCGAGCTCACGCCGAAAAATCGTAGCCGGAGGACGCAAGCGATGAGCAACCGACTCGCGGGTGAGACGAGCCCGTACTTACTGCAGCACGCGGACAACCCGGTCGACTGGTATCCCTGGGGTCCGGAAGCGTTCACGCGCGCCGAGCGCGAGGACAAGCCCATCTTGCTCAGCATTGGTTACTCGGCATGCCATTGGTGCCACGTGATGGAACACGAATCGTTCGAGAACGAGGAGATCGCGGCGCTCATGAACGAGCACTTCGTGTCCATCAAAGTCGACCGCGAGGAGCGCCCGGACATCGACTCGATCTACATGGCGGCCACGGTCGCGCTTTCGGGCAGCGGAGGCTGGCCGATGACGGTCTTTCTGACTCAGGACAAGCAGCCGTTCTTTGCCGGCACGTATTTTCCGCCGAGCGACAAGTACGGTCGGCCAGGCTTTCCCACGGTCCTTCGGCGTATTGCGGAACTATGGAAATCAGAGCGGAGCGCGCTCCAGTCGCAGGCCGCGGAACTCAGCGAGCACGTCCGTGAGCAGTCGACCCTCGTCGCGCCGCTCGCGGTACAGCGTGCGGCGATCGATAGCGCCACAGCGCAGCTCTCCGCGAGCTTCGATGCGCGCTACGGCGGCTTTGGACGCGCTCCGAAATTCCCACCTTGCGGAGCGCTCTCGCTGCTGCTCCGCCACCATCACCGCACTGGCGACGCCCACAGTCTGCGGATGGTGGAGGTCACGCTCGACGCCATGAAGAACGGCGGCATGTACGATCACCTCGCCGGCGGTTTCGCTCGCTATTCGACCGACGAGCGTTGGCTCGTGCCTCATTTCGAAAAGATGTTGTACGACAACGCGCAGCTCAGCTGCGCTTATCTCGACGCGTTCCAGGTAACGCACAACGCAGAGTACGCGCGCGTGGCCCGCGAAACGCTCGACTATGTCCTACGCGAGATGTCCGATGAATACGGCTATTTTTCAGCCACGGACGCCGACAGCGAGGGCGTGGAGGGCAAATTTTTCGTGTGGTCCCACGACGAGGTGCTCGAGCAGCTCGGTCCGGAAACGGGCGACCACTTTGCGCTCTATTACGACGTGACGCCCCACGGTAACTGGGAAGAACACAATATCTTGAACACGCCGCGGCCTCTCGCGCGCGTTGCCGAAGAGCTTGGCGTGAGCGCCCCGACACTCGCCGAAGAGCTCGCGCTCGCCAAGGCCAAGCTGTACGCCGTCCGACGAGAGCGCGTGCCTCCGTTGCTCGACGACAAAGTGCTCACCTCTTGGAACGGGCTGATGTTGTCGGCGATGGCCGCCGGCCATCGCGTGCTCGAAGACCGACGCTATCTCGACTCAGGGCTCACGGTGGCCGATGCGCTGCTCGCAACGATGGCGCGCCCGGACGGCGGCCTCTATCACACCGCGCGAGCCGGCCGCGCACAGGTGCCGGGTTTTCTCGAGGACTACGCGTTCCTGGGCGAGGGCCTGCTCGGCCTGTATGAAGCGGGCGGTCCCGTGAAGCTGCTACACGAGGCGGATC
>DASYCR010000803.1:0-2149 GCA_036500095.1 Polyangiaceae bacterium | reverse complement strand
CGTCGTCGCCGAGCCTTTTCCAAAACCTCGGGATCAGGCCTGACCGTACCGTTTGTTGACGTCAACATTCATCCGACACCTTCTCGCCCTCTTCCTTAATTAGGCAAAATCCAGGTGTCTCACGCACGTTGGCACAGAGGGACGCTGGCCGCACTCCAAGGGGGAAATACCGTCTATCTCAACATCGACAATCCGTCCTCGGGGGGCGAGCTCTACTGCTCGGCGAGCATGAGCGTGTTGTTCACGAGCCATCAGCTGCCCTGAGCGGGGCATTTCTTCGAGTGATTTGGGGTCTGGCTGGGTCGACCGTAGTCCGGCGCGAGTTCGCACAGCGGACCGCGAATTCCCGAAAAAAATCCGATCCGCGGGCGAACGATCCCCCGTACTATCGTCGTTTCGTCACTGAATTGGAGCCATATGGACACAGAGCCGAAGTTCGAAGCACCTGGCCCGGGCCCTTGGGAGATTGAGGGAGCCCACTTTCCGCGCCCCCTCACACGCTTCGTGCAGGAGGGCATCCTGCGCGCGTTCCCGGTGGGTTTTGCCGAGGGTACGGCGCGCTACGGGCTCCTATTGAGTCACTTCAAGCCCGTCGCCATCCACGGCTTTCTCTACCAACAACCAATCATTTTTGGCGCGCCAGAGGGCGCGCTGGGACCGCCACCCAAAGCCGTGCTCTGGCTCATCACGCGTCTCTTGCCGAAGATGCGTAGCCGTATCGAAACCTGCCGGCGCGCTTTCGAGAGCAAGCAATGGCGGGCCGATCTCGTGCAGTGGGACGAGGTCGACAAGCCGGCGGCCATCGCGCAGCACCTCGCTTTGCAGTCGGTCGATCCGGCGGCGCTCGCCGACGACGCACTGCTCGCACACCTGGCCCGCACGCGCGCGCATCAAGAAGCGATGATCGTGCTTCATCACCGTTTCACGATCACCTGCACGATCGCGACCGGCGACTACCTGGCCCACACGCTCGAGTGGACCGGCGCGAGCTCGGGTGAGGCGCTCGAGCTCTTGCGCGGTACCTCGCCAATCTCGAACGGCGTCGCCGCGAGCGAGCTAGAAGCCCTGGCGGCGAGCCTGCGCGCGGACCCTGCTTCGCAGGCGATTTTGAGCGATCCGGACCCCGCGAACGCCGTCGCCCGGCTGATCGCACAAGCGGGTGAAGTCGGCACGCGCGCGCGCGCCTATCTCGACATCGTGCGCTACCGCTCGATAGGTTACGATCTCTGCGACAAGACCTGCGGTGAGCTGCCCGACGTGTTGATCGGAGCCATCCGCGCCGTCATGAACAACCGCGGCAGCGTGGACGCCCTGCGCGAGCGAGAAAGCAAAGAGCGGGCGCTGCGCGAACGCGTCCCCGCCGAGCATCGCGTGCGCTTCGACGAACTCTTGACCGAGGCGCGCGCGGTCAATCGGCTGCGCGACGAGCGCGGCGTGTACTCGGATGGCTGGGCCACGGGCATCGCGCGCCGCGCGTTGCTCGAAGCCGGGCGCCGGCTGGTCCAGCGCGGCAAGCTCGAGGCCGCCGACCACGCGGTCGACCTGTCGCTGAAGGAAGTGGAAGCGCTATTTGCCGACCAACCCGGACCGAGCGCGAAAGAAGTGAAGGAGCGCGTGACCTGGCGCCAGACCAAGACCGTCGCCGACGTGCCGGCGTGGCTCAACGCGCCGCCCGCGCCGCCGCCACCCGCGCATATCTTCCCCGCGCCGGCGCGGCGCGCCGCCCGCGCCGTTGACGCGGTCCTCAGCAATTTGTTCAAGGAGACGGAAAAGGAGAGCACGCACACGATCGTGCGCGGCATCTCCGTGAACGCGGGGACCCACGAGGGCACCGCGCGGCTCGTGCTAGACGCCGCGGATTTCGGCAAGATCCAGCAAGGAGACGTGCTGGTCACGCGCGCCACATCGCCCTATTTCAACGTGGTGCTGCCGCTGCTCGGCGCGCTCGTGACCGATCGCGGCGGCCAGCTCTGCCACGCCGCGATCGTCGCGCGGGAATACGGCATCCCCGGCATCGTGGGCACCAAGCTCGCGACGCAAACCATCCCGGACGGCGCGCGCGTGCGCGTCGACGGCGCGACTGGGGAAGTCACGATCCTGCCGCTCGTCTCGTGAACCGCGACATGCCAAGGCCGCTGTTTCAACCAGC
>DASYCR010000802.1:0-6789 GCA_036500095.1 Polyangiaceae bacterium | reverse complement strand
CGCTGCTCGTGGCCGCAAACAGCGAGCCGTACGCGCTCGCGCTGTGCGAGTCGCCCGGCGCGCAGGGCGCGGACATCGCGGCCGGCGAGGGTCAGGCGATCGCATGTCCACCGCAGTTCGGCGGTCCGGGTGTCGGGCTCTTCGCTTGCCGCGACGACCGCCAATTTTTACAACAGATGCCGGGGCGCATCTGCGGCGAGACTGTCGACGCGCAGGGCGAGCGTGGGTTCGTGCTCACGCTGTCCACGCGCGAACAGCACATTCGCCGCGAACGCGCGACCAGCAACATCTGCACGAATCAAGGGCTCTTGGCACTGTCGCTGGCGATCCGCATGAGCATGCTGGGCAAATCGGGTTTCGTCGAGACAGCCAAGCAGTGCTTGGCCAAAGCCCACTATCTGCAGAGCCGTATCACCGCCCTGCCCGGCTACGCGCTCGGCTTCGAGGACGCCCCCTTCTTCAACGAGTTCGCGGTGAAGGTCCGCGGCGGCCAAGCAGGCGCCGTCTGCCGCAAGCTGGAATCGCACGGGATCATCGCGGGCTTCGATCTCGGGCGCGTCGATAGCGCGCTCGCTGATCGGCTGCTGATCGCGGTGACCGAAGAGCACCGGCGCGAAGATCTGGAACGCTTGGTATCAGGTTTGGCCGAGGTCGCCTGAGCGTGAAAAAATTTCCAATACTAGTCGCCATCTGCGCAACCCTCTTGCTTTCGCTGCGCGCAAGCCCGGCGCGCGCGGATGCGTCCGCCTGGGTGTTCACCGGGGGCGGCGCGGCGTTCCTCAAACAACACTCGCTCTCGCTCAACCCGGGCGCAACCATGCTGCTCGAAACCGGGATCGGCACCAGCTCGTCGAACAACGTCATCGTGGGCGGCTCGTTCCAGCTGCAGAGCTTCTTCTCACACGGCAGCGATCTCGCGCTGCTCGCTCGGCTGGCCACGCGCGGCTACGTTACCGGCGGCTTCGGCATGGCTCTCGACGCCGGCCCATACCGCAGGTTTTGGGGTGACACGTCGACGGGCGGTGTGGCAAATCTCTTCCTTGGGGCACCCTGGGGCATCACGCTTGGTGCAAGTAGCAACTGGGGCAGCCATGACGCGCGCGGCATTAGCGCGATAATTGGACTCGACTTCGCGCGCCTGACCGTATTTCGCAACACAGGGACCAACTGGCTACCCAATCCATTTCCGGCGGATCGCCCTGAAAATCACTGACGACTCACGCCGAAACAGCCGCGTTTCTTCCGTGTGTTAAGCTGCCTGTCTGAATGGCCGAGTCGCCCGTCAGCGTGGGGCAAATCCTAGCCGAAAAGTACCGGGTCGAGCGCATCATCGGCTCGGGCGGCATGGGCATCGTCGTCGCGGCCTGGCACCTCGTGCTCGAGCAACTCGTCGCGGTGAAGTTCCTGCATCCGCTCGCGCTGGAGAACAAAGACAGCGCCGAACGCTTCCGACGCGAAGCACGAGCCGCCGCCAAGATTCGCAGCGAGCACGTCGCGCGCGTGATCGACGTTGGGACGATGGGCGACGGTTTGCCGTACATGGTCATGGAGTACCTGGATGGGCACGACATGTCGCAAGAGATGATGGAGCGCGGTCAGATACCGATCGTGGAGGCCTGCGACTACATGCTGCAAGCCATCGAGGCGCTGGCAGAAGCGCACGCGGCCGGCATCGTGCACCGAGACTTGAAGCCCGCGAACTTGTTCCTTGCCAATCGCCCGGACGGCACACGCGCCGTCAAGGTCTTGGACTTCGGGATTTCGAAGTCACTCGTGGGCTCGAGCTCCGTTTCGGATCTGGCCCTGACGCGCACGGCCACCTTGATCGGCTCCCCCCTCTATATGTCTCCCGAGCAGATGCGTGCGCCGAAGGACGTCGACACACGCACGGACATCTGGTCGCTCGGGGTGATTCTGTACGAGCTTTTATCGGCCGAGCCACCGTATACGGGCGATTCGATTCCGGCCCTGTGCGCGGCCCTCTTGAGCGATACACCCCGCCCGTTGCGCCAACTTCGGCCCGATCTTCCGCCCGAGCTCGAAGGACACGTCATGCGCTGCTTGAGGAAGAATCCGGCTGAGCGCTGGCCAACGGTCAGCGACTTGGCGATCGCCTTGAGCGCTTTTGGGAGCCCCTATAGCGGCGCCCACGTCGAGCGCGCGACGCGCGTGCTTCGCGCCAGCGACGATTTCTCGAGCGGAGATTTCGGCAGTGCGCCGCGCATTCCAGTCGTCTCGACGTTGCAGCGCGCGGGCCGCCCGGGTTCGAGCCCTCGCTTGGAAAACATTTCGAGCCGCCCTCCGATCTCGGAAACGATCGGAACCTGGGACCAAGGCTCCGTGCGCCCGACGAGCCGCAGGCGTTTATCGATCTTGGCGTCCGCTCTCTTGATCGTCGGGCTTGCCGCGGGGGGAGCGTATCTGGGCCTCCGCTCTCGAGTCGAGCCGACGAACCACGGCGTTGACCTCGACGCGCCGCGCGCCGCGGCAGATCTACCGCCACCAGCGATGACGGCCGTCACCACACCTGTCGCGGCCATTCCGCTCGCGCCGAGCCCAATCTTGCCCGAGCCGGAACCCGTCACGGTCGGCTCGCTCCACCCTTCCGGCGCCGCGCCTGTCGAGCCTGTTCGCACCCCGCCGCGCCCAGCCAAGCCAGTGGGACGCACTCCGGCCGCAAAACCGAGCGCGGCCACACAGGGGCTCCCCACGCAGAAGCCCATACCCGTCGGATCAGGCGGAATCTCGGATTTCGGCGGTCGGCAGTAACGGCGTTCGAGGAAACCGACACTGCCGGGCCTGGTGGCGCAGCGGAGAGCGACCAAAATCGTACGATTGTGTTAGAAAATTGGCCCATGAGAGCGGCGAGGCAGCGGAACATTCGGGCGCTCATCGCCCTCGTCACCCTCACGTCGTTCCCGATCTCGGCGCTCGCTCAAACCGGTGCTTCGGACAAGGCGGCCGCCGAAGCGCTGTTCGACAATGCGCTCAAGGCCATGAAAGAGGGGCGCTTCGCTGAAGCGTGCCCAAAGCTCGAAGAGAGTCAGCGAGTCGATCCTGGCGTCGGAACGTTGCTCTATTTGGGCGAGTGCTACGAGAAGACCGGGCGCACGGCCAGCGCCTGGGCGACATTTCGCGAAGCATCGTCAACTGCGCGCGCGCGCGGCGAAAATGACCGAGCCAAGGTCGCAACCGAGCGCGCGGATCACCTGGAGCCTTCGCTCTCCAAGCTAGAGGTGGACGTCGCCCCGGAGGCACGAGCGCTTCATGGGCTCACGGTTCTGAGGAATGGTCGGCCGCTACCCCCATCTCTGTTCGGTATTCCCTTCCCCGTGGACCCTGGAAAGTTTCAACTTACGGCCAACGCGCCCGGGTACAAGACGTTCTCCAGCGAGGGAGAAGTGAGCAACAACGGCGCCCAACGCGTAGGGATCCCGAAGCTCGAGGCGGCGACGCCCGAGGAGCAAATGCCCAAGCAGGATGCGATTGCGCCCGCGTCGCACCCGAGCGACGGTTCCCCGGAACCGGAGAAGCCTGCCCCGCGAGAGATCTCCTCTGCTTCCAGCGGTCTGCGCACGGCCGCCCTGATCACCGGCGCGCTCGGTGTCGTGGGCCTCGGTGTTGGCTCCTACTTCGGCGTGCGCGCCATAGCCAAAAACAACGACGCGGAGCACTATTGTCCGAGCGGCCCAAAATGTACGGCCGCGCAAGGCGCGACGTTGACACATGACGCGCAAAACTTCGCCAAGTTTTCGAACATCACGTTTGGCGTCGGCGGCGCGTTCGTGGTCGGCGGACTCATCATGTATCTGGCTTCGGATTCATCATCGCCCGCGCGCGAGCAAGCGTACGGGTTCGACGCGCACGCCGTCGTCGGGCCACACGGCGCCGCGGTGACTCTCGCAGGCAGCTTCGAATGAGTGCTCTACGCCCCCTACGATTCTTACCGATGTTGGCCATGCTCACGCTGAGCGTCGCTGCTTGTCAGGCTATAGCGGGGATCGAAGATCGCACGTTCGACCCGATCGTCCCGCCGAGCGCGGCCTGCCAGAGCTATTGCGACAAGATCACCGCCAACTGCACGGGCGATAACCAGCAGTACGAGACGCGCGACACCTGCCTCGGCATCTGCATTCACTTGCCGCCAGGGGATCCGCTCGAGCCCGGTATGGAAAACACGCTCGCCTGCCGCGCCAAACTCGCGGAACAAGCTGGCACCGGTGAAGAGCCGGACGTCGACTGCCCGAGCGCCGGGCCCGGAGGCAACGGCGTCTGCGGCTCCAACTGCGAAAGCTTCTGCCAACTGCAAGCCGCCATCTGCACGGCTGAACCGGACTGCGTGGCCAAGTGCGCCGGCCTCGTGCCGTCCGTCATGTTCAACTCGGATGACGAAACCGGCGATACGCTCGCGTGCCGCCTCTACCACATCAGCGCAGCGTCGGTGTTACCCGACCCACACTGCACGCACGCGACCTTGCGACCGAACGGGCCATGCGACGTACCCGGCACGCCGCCGGACTGCGGCATGTTTTGCCAGCTCGAGATGACCATGTGCACGGACAGCAACGCGATCTACGCGAGCCGACAGGAATGTATGGCCGTTTGCGCCGCGCTGGATCCCGGTACGACCGACGATCACACGCAAAACACCGCGGGCTGCCGCGTCTATCACTCGTACAACGCGGTTGCTGCGCCTGACGCTCATTGCCCTCACACGGGTCCGGGCGGCGACGGGCACTGCGGCATCGACGATCCGGTGATGGGCACGGGCAATTGTGTCTCCTATTGCCGGCTACTTTCCGCCGCGTGTCCCACAACCTACATGAACACCTTTGTGCAGGACACCAACGACCCGAATCACATGCAGTGCGTTTCGACGTGTAGCTCCTGGACGGGCAGTGGCGGAACGCCGAGTGGTGCCGTGGCGGACTCGGGCTATTCCTTGGCCACTTCCGGGACCGGCAACAGCGTGCAGTGTCGCCTGTTTCACGCCTCCGCGGCGCTCTTGACGCCGAACGATCCCGCCGAGTGCGGCGCCGCGACCGGCAGCGCCCCCTGCCAGTGAGAACGCACTTCGCCCCCGCCCGCGCCTGACTCAGGGCGCGAGCTCAACGCAATCTTCGCGCAGGCTCTCGACGGTCGGCGGCGCAAGCACGACCTCGGCGCGATAAGCCGGGTGCTCGACCCCGAGCGACACTTCTGCCGCGCCCGCACGGAGCAGCCGCTCGGCGGCCTCGCTCAAGGGGAACTTGACGTATTGCACGGCCATCGTGCGAGTCTCGTCGTCGCCGCGGCGATCGGGGAGCACCGTCGAACGCTCGCCAACAATGCGCACGAAAAATGCCGTCTCGACACCTGCCAGGGCGACAAGCATGCGCTCCCGCTCAGCGCGCTCGGGGTATTCGATGAACACGGTTGCCGACAGTTCGCGTCCGCCTGGCACGAGCTCGTTGTACGTCTCGAGCTCGTGCCGTATCGCCTTTTCAGCGTTGATGCGCTCCGTGCGCAGCATCTCCTGAACCTGAAACAGCACCGTGTCGTGGTTCTCGAACAGCACGGTCATGTTCGGGCCCAACGCCACGCGACGCCGCGCTTTGAGCTCGATGATTCTGCGTCGAAAGGGCTCGCGGATCAGCTCGTACTCGGCGAGACCAAGGAGCTCTGCGCGCTCGACGAGCTTCACGCGCCTTCGATACCATAGGCGCGCGCCAGCGCTACTATCGGATGCTGAGCCAGCAAATTGTTGTGCTTTTTGACGCGCAACGCCGCCAAGCTGCAATCGGTCACCACCGTGAGCGGGCCCTCGCTCGCGTGCTCGGCAATCGTGTCGGTCAGCTTGCGCGCATAGCGCGCGCCTTCTTCGTAGTACGCCGCCTTCATGCCCCAAGTCCCGTCTACCGCAGAGCAGCGCTCGATGATGCGCACCTCGGTGTCCGGAACTTGCGCGAGAACCCGCGCACCCGGCGTCGCGATCTTCTGCGCCCGCAAATGACAAGCGGCGTGATAGGCGACGCGTCCGAGCCCGCGCTGAAAGTCCTTGACCAGGCGTTTCTCTCGCCGGAGCCCGTCGAGAAACTCCATCAAGTCGCGTGTGTGCGAGGCCACGTCCGCGGCTTGGGCGCTACCGAGATAGACGGGCCACTCTTTCTTCATCGTGTAGCCACAGGTCGGCCCTGGCACGACGACGGTCAGGCCTCGCGCGACATAGGGCGCGAGCGCCGCCACGTTGGCCTCCATCTTGCGCTTCGCAGCCTCGATGTCCCCGCCGTCCAAGTTGGGCATGCCACAGCAGGTCATGGCTTCAGGGAGCAGCACCTTGAAGCCGTTGCGTTCGAGTACCTCTACAGTGGCACGAGGGACCTCGGGAAAATTGTACTCGCCGTAACAGGTTGGAAAGAGCACCACCTCCCCGTTCGGCGGCGCGCGCTCGGCCCCTGCCCGCGCCCGATACCAGCTCGAAAACGCGCGCGACGCGATCGGCGGCAGCGGAAATTCTGCAGAGATGCCGGCCACGCGCTGGAGCACCTTGCGCGTGAGACGCTGCGCGTTCACGAAGTTGGCGATGCGCGCGGGCGGCCCCGCAGAGAGCGCGCCGATCAGTTGCGGCTCGCCGAGCACGCGGTCTACCAGCGGAATACCGTCGCGCCGCGCTCGCTGCGCCTTTTCACGCGCCATCAAGCGAGGAAAATCCAACGCCTCGTACGCGCCCTCGTCAGGCGTGTACGGACACTTGATGTAGCAGAGCTTGCATTGCCAGCAGTGATCGCTCACCGCGCGGAACGTCGTTGC
>DASYCR010000801.1:0-6110 GCA_036500095.1 Polyangiaceae bacterium | reverse complement strand
CTCGTAGCTGAGAGCGAACGCGTGGCTCAGCGCGTAGAGCGGGGTTTGGAAGAGCACCCACAAGAAGTTGCTGTAGCCCTCGACCCGCTCGCCCACGTTGAACACGAGCCCATTGCCGAGCGCGAGGTTCTTTGCGTATTGCATCGAGGTTGCCGCGTCGTCGACGACATTTCTTTGGTACTGCAGCGAGTACCGCTCGGAGAGCGTGAGGGTCAGGAGGATCGCGGCTGCGCAGAACAAGGCGCTTTGCACCTGGCTGACGCTGGGTCGCCCCGCGGAGCTCGTAGCGGAACTGCGAGCTCCGTTCGCTCGCTCCTCGAAGATCGGCTCGAGCGTCGCTGGGCCACCCGCCGGAGCCACCCTCTGTAGATCGTGATTGGCCAAGACTCCCGAGCGGCGCAGGAGCAACCTGCGTGCCGCAACGATCGACCGCTAGTGTGCGCGATTCGTGCTTGGACGCTTGCGCCAGTCTGTGCCAGGCACGCTGGCCCGCGACTTTTCTGCCAGCGCTCGGGCGGTTACTCGCCCGCACCGCGCTTGATCGATGAGGACGACGGGGCGCGCACGGCGGGTTGGCGTTGGCTGCTCGTGCCACTGCCGTTGGGAGGCGGGCGCGAGCTGCGCACGGCCGGCAATTGACCGCTCGAATCGACTCGACGCGCGCCGCTGCCGCGACCGGGCGGCAGGGAGCGAGTGCGATACACTTCTCCGTCGACCAGCACTTCCACCCCGAGCGTGCGACAGCGCCGCGCGACGCGCTCGAGATCGACGCCGGCTGCGATGAGCAGCCCTGCCGGGGGCGACGGATCGACGAATAGATCCGCGGTTTGCCGGCGTGTGCGCAAGAGCTCGCGCACCTCCGGATCCTCCACCCACAAGAACCCGTGCGTCAGCACGAACTCCGCGCGGCCGACGACGGCGCTCGCTTGCGTGAGCGTGCGCGCGATCGGATCGGGCAAGGCCGACAGGGTCTCGAGGCGGGCGCGGATCACGTCGGCTTCGAAACCGGCGCTGAGCGCTTGCGAGAGAGTTTGCGGCGTGATCAGCACGTCGATCGCGCTGCCGGAGATACCGCCGATCTCGACGAACGCGGAGAGCGCGATCACCGAGCCGACGCTCGAGCTGCCGCCGATGCGCAACGCTTGGTTGTCGAGGAAGCGGCTGGCGAGCGACTCGGGTGTGCGGCTCTCCGGCGCCGTGTCGGCCAAGAATGCGCGACCGCGCGGCGTGATGCGCAGGGTGGGGCCGAGCGTGCTCTCGTCCTCGCTGTCAGCGTCGCCGATGTCGACGATGCCGAGCACGTGCAGCGATTCGAGCGCGACGCGGCGGCCGATTTCTGCAGGAGTCAGCGCTTCTACCCCGGCGCGCTGCGCCCAGCGCTCGATCAAGCGGGTGAGGCCCGGGGCGCGCGCGTCCGAGCGCACGTAGCCGGCGATGGCTTCCCAGGGTGCCCAGCGCCCGTCCCCGAGCTCTTGCAGAGCCTCGAGTACGAGCTCGCGCACCATACCGACCGCGCTCGCTTCACGCGCGTCGGCCGGGACGCGCAGCGACTCGCCGTCCGGGCGCGCCTCGTCCCAGGCTCCGCCGCGACGCCAGGCGTCGAACAGGGCGCGGCCGAGCGAGCTCACGGTGAATGAGCCCGGCGGAGACGCCGCGCTGATCGCCGAATGATCCCAGAGGCCGATCGCGCGGCTCAGGGCCGCCACGAACGCGACGACCTCCGCGTCGCGCCCGAAGCGCGCGGCAAACTTGGCGATCAGCGAGCGGGGTGTCCCGACGCCGGGGCGGACCTCGGACGACGGATCGCGTACGGCCAGCGCCATCGCCAGCGCGAGCGGTGTCGGATCCTCCGCGAAGCGAGCGCGGCGCGGCGCGTGGTCGTCCGCCAACACGAAGCTGTGGATCTGACGGCGCTGTGCTTCGCGCTCGATGCGGCGCTGCGCGCCGACGATCGCCACGACCTCGCTCGGGATCACGTGTCGATTCGGGTGAACGGGCATCAGGAAGCCGCGCCGCTCGAGGGCGAAACCGACGCCGCGCCGCGACGGCGTGGCTCCCGTCGCGCCGCGCAAACGCATCGGTTCTCGCTCGAGATCCAGGAGTTCCTCGGTGTCGACCTCGCCGCCGACTTTTTCGACGGCGTTCAAGAGCTTGCGCTCGAGCGGGGCGAGCTCCTCGACCTCGCGTTCGAGCCGGCGCGTATCCGTGAAGGCTTCCCACGCAGGCTCCAAGCAGAGCGCGACCGGAGGCGTGGCCGGCCGTCCCAGGTAATGCCCGGCCAAGCTGCTGGCGACATCCGGGTGGAGCTGCGCCATCAGCGCGCGCGCGCCGCGCGGATCCTCGCCCTCCCAGCTGCGGAGCTGGAGCATGTTGGCGATCGGCAGGAGCAGCTCGAGCCCGCGGTCCCGGCCCCGCACGAAGACGATCCCCCGCGCGACGAGGGGTTCGACGGCCGGGGGCATGGTGCTCGCCGCGAGGACGCCCTGCGCCTCGGCGATGCGGTACAAGAGCTCGCGAGTCGGGCCCGGCAAAATGGCCGGATCGCGCAGCTCGGGGAGCTGCAAGAGCAAGCGGGCGACCTGCGACGGGACGTCGATACGCTTGGCCTCGTCGATGCGAATCTTGAGGCGGGCGATCAGCGAGCCGATTTCCCGCTCCGGCAGCTGCCGCAGGACCTCAACCAGTCGGATGGCGCCCCGGCCCGCTTGCGTCTCGACATCCTTCTTCGGAGACATGGATCGTGATAGCAAACCGCGAAAAGTGCCCTCTGTCCAGGCGGCCCGGGCGTATTTCTTGATAGAGTCCGGCAGGTCATGATCTTGCGCGACCCAGTGCATGGCCTCGTTTCGTTCGAGACAGAGGAGGAGGCCATCATTCCGCGGCTGCTCGAAACCGCGGAGCTGCAACGCCTGAGAAGGATACGACAAACGGGACTGGCCTCGCTGGCGTATCCCGGCGCCGATCACACACGTTTTGCGCACGCCATCGGATCGGCGTTCGTCATGACCCGTCTGATTCGCCGTTTACGCGGTCTCCACGAGCAGTTGCCTTTCTGGCAGCGGCTCACTTCGGAGCGGGCGCGCGACGCGCTGGCGGCGGCGCTCCTGCACGACGTCGGACACGGCCCGTTTTCGCATCTGTTCGAGCAAGCGCTGCCGCAAGCGAAGCGACACGAGGAATGGACCGCGCGCATCGTGCTGGATCCGGCGAGTGAGGTCCACCAGGTGCTCGTGAGCGTCGATTCCGGCTTGCCCGAGCGCGTCGTCGATCTGGTGCGCGGCAAGCACGAGCTCACGTTTTTGGCGCGCGCGGTGAGCGGGACCTTCGACGTGGACCGCTGCGACTACCTATTGCGCGACGCGCACGCGACGGGCGTCAGCTACGGCTGGTTCGATCTGGACTGGTTGCTCAGGAGTCTCTGCTTCGGCGTCGCCGAAGAGGGTCAAGCGCCGCCGCTGGCGATCGACGGCGCCAAAGGGATTCCGGCGATTGAATCGTTCTTGCTCGCGCGCTTGTTCATGTTCCAGCAGGTCTATTTCCACAAAACGGAGCGCGCCAGCGAATGGATGCTGGCCAAAATCTTCGCCGAGGTGGCCAAGCTTGCTGCAGACGGAGTGCGCGTCGCGGAGACCCCGCGGGCCGTGCTCAGCATCGCGCGCGACGGAGATGCCTCGCTCGGAGACTATCTGGCGCTCGACGACGCCTCGTTGTGGGTCGCGCTCGCCGCTTGGCGCTCGGAAAAGAGCCCGATTTTGGCGGATCTTTGCCGGCGCTTCTACGCGCGACACTTGTTCAAGACCTACGAGCTGTTCGGCGAACGCGCGACGCCCGAAGGTCGCGTCGAGGCGCTCGACCGAGCCCGCGAAATCGCGGCTCGGGCCGGACTCGAGCCGGACGTGTACGTCGGCCTCGACGCCGCGGCCACGATCGCCTTCGACGACGGCGAGGATCCGCTGACCGTGATGTTTCCGGGCGGCGTGACGCGCGCGCTGGCCGACGTCTCGTTCTTGCTCGGGCGACTGCGCGGCGAGCAGATGGAGCGCGTGCGTCTGATTTTTCCGGCGGAGTTGCGCGAACCGATCGTGCGCGCGATCGAAGAATGAGCGTGCGCCTTGCTGCGGCTCTGGCGGTCACGTGCGCTCTCTCGAGTGCGGTGACGCTCGCACGCGCAGAAACTCCCGCGGAGCGCCGCGCGGAGCGCAGGGAAGACAAGAGTCACGACGGCGTGTACAACCGCTTCGACGGCGATCTCGAGCTCTCGCTGGGAGTCGGCGCGGAGCTCGGCTCGGCCGGCAACGCGGCGGGCCTGCTGCGCGGCGCCGCGGATTACTACTCGAGCGGCGGCCTGTACGCGCTCGGCCGTGTCCCGCTCGGGGAGCGGAGCGCGCGCGGCCTGTTCGAGATCGGCGTCGAAGCCAAGCCGCTGTTTTTGATCCGCTGGAAGCGAGCGCTCGAACAGGGGCCAAGCGTGCTCGATCTGACGCTCGACTCGTGCTCGCTCGCGCTCGGCGCGTTTTGGTCGAGCGCGGCTGGGCGCTCATTCGGCGGCGAGCACGGCTTCGACGCCGGTTTCGGTTTTGGAGTGCCGTTGTTCGCGGGCGCGGCCGGTCCCTGGCTCGAGGCGCGCGGGACGCTGCGTTACCCGAGCGAGCTGCCGCGTGAAGAGGCGGTCTACTTGCTGCTCGCCTGGCACGGCTTTCTGCTGACGCCCTTGATTGGCGATTGAACGGCGCGTGGTTCGACTACGCTTCGAGACGTCGCTTGACCCACGCGGCGCTGCCCGGGCTCGCGCTCACCGACACCACGCGTTCATCGCGCACGAACACCTCGCTCGGCAGCGCGCGGCCGTTGTACTCGCTGGCCATCGTGAAGCCGTAGGCGCCTGCGTCGCGGATCACGACGGCGTGCGGAGCGGTCTCGCCGAGGGTGTGCGCGCCAAAATCGTCCGAGCTCTCGCAGACGGGACCGACCACGCGCCACTCGGGGCCGCCCGGCGCGCGTTCGAGCGGTTCGATGCGGTGCTTGGCGGCGTACAGCGCGGGCCGTAGCAGATCGTTCATGCCGGCGTCGATCATGACCCAGCGCTGGGCGCCGCTCTGCTTCGCTTGCACGACGGTCGCGACCAGCACGCCGTGCGCGCCGACCAAGCTCCGGCCGGGCTCGACCACCAACGTCAACGCGTCGAGGCGCTGCTCGGCGAGCAAGCGCACGCCGTGCGCCGCAAAATCCGCGGGCGTGGGCGCGGGCTTGTCGCCGTAGTCGATGCCGAAGCCACCACCGAAGCTGATGTATTCGAGCGGTTTGTGCGCGTGGCGCGCGCGGGCGAGCTCGCACACGTGCAAGGCCGAGGCGCGGTAAGGGTCGAGCGCGGTGAGCATCGAGCCGATGTGCGCGGAAAGGCCAACCAAGCTGAGTTCGTTTGGCGCGTCGTCCACGGCGGCGAGCGCGCGTGACACGTCGATTTTGGCGATCCCGAATTTCGCGCGATCGTGGCCGGTCGCGACGTGCGCGTGCGAGTCGATTTCGACGCCTGGATTCAAGCGAAACGCGATCCGTGCGCGACGGCCAAGCGCTCGAGCGCGCGCGGCGATGCGCGCGAGCTCCTCCACGCTTTCGGCTTGGATCGCGTGGATCTCGGCGGCGATAGCGAAGTCGATCTCGTCGTCCTTTTTTGCCACGCCGCTCATCACGATCTTGCCGGCCGGCACGCCGGCACCGAGCGCCACTTGCAGTTCGGCCTTCGACACGACGTCGGCCCCGGTGCCCGCCTCGGCGAGCGCACGCACGATCGAGCCAGCACTATTGGCTTTCACCGCGTAGGCGATCACGTGGCGCGCCGAGCCGAAGCCGGCGCTGAGGCGTTCGGCCTCCGCGCGGATCGCGTCTAGGTCGTACAGGTAGGCGGGCGTCTCGATCTGGGCGGCCGCGACGAGCTCTGAAAGGCGCGCCGAGCCGAAGCAGGCATGTCCTTGCGCATCGCGTCGAAAACCGAGCACCCTGGCGACCATTGCTCGTCATTATCAGCTCGGCGGGGCTGCGCAAGGGCGCGTAAGGGCGCGCAAACGCCGCTATCCCCTGGGGCTTGGGCTGTGGCATGCTTCACGACATTC
>DASYCR010000800.1:0-12577 GCA_036500095.1 Polyangiaceae bacterium | reverse complement strand
GTGCTGCAAGGGCGTGGACAGCACGTACAGCACGATGGTCGGTCGCGCGACGACGATCACCGGGCCGTACACCGACAAGGCGGGGCAAGCGATGTCACAGGGCCACGCGGAGACGATGCTCACGACCAACGGCCGCTACATCGGTCCCGGAGGCGGCACGGCTTTCCAGGACTGCAATCTCTATTACTACACGTATCACTATTACGACGGTCAGGCGAACGGCAACTCTTACCTGATGCTTGTGCCGATCACCTGGTCGAGCGACGACTGGCCGGTCTTCGGCACCGCGCTTTGGCAATGACACGGAGCCATCGCATGACAATGCATCGACGACAGCCGTGTACGTTTGGGATCGCCTCCGTAGCGGCGCTAGTCGCGCTCGCGTCCGCGTGTAGCGCTTCGAAATCGACGAGCAACGAGTCGTTGGGCTCGGCGGGCGTCGGCGGGGACGTTGCGGTCGCGGGGGGTGCAGCGGGAGCGGCGGGCAACGCTGCGCAGAGCGGCGGCTCTGTCGGGTTGAGTGGAGGCTCTGCCGGACTCAGTGGAGGCTCTACCGGACTCAGCGCGACGGGCGGCGCGAGCGGTGCGGCAGGGACGAGCGGCACGTCCGGCGTAAGCGGGGCCGGCACGTCCGGCGGGAGCGGCACCGCTGGCGCTGCGGGCGTGGGCGGCACGGCAGGCGTGAGCGGCGCTGCGGGCATGAGCGGCGCTGCAGGCATGAGCGGTGCGGGCGGCGCGGGCTGCAACCTCACGACGCCCGCGTCGACCACCACGCACCGCGCCATCGGCGTGCACGACCCGAGCATGATCCACGTGGGGTCCAGCTACTACTTGTTCGCGACGGGCGGGCTCTTGAATATGCGCAGCTCGACGGATCTAGCGACCTGGAAAAACTCAGGCAACATCTTCGCCCAGATGCCGGCGTGGATCGCGACCGAGCTCGGGCAGACCATCACGGATCTGTGGGCGCCGGACATCAGCTTCTACAATGGGCTCTACCACGTGTACTACGCCGGCTCGCTTTTCGGCAAAAACCACTCGGTGATCGGTCTTGCCACCAACACGACGCTCGACTCGAAGGATGCGGCCTACAAGTGGGTGGACCAAGGGCTCGTGATCGAGTCGAACAAGACGGGCGGCACTGCCGACAACTGGAACGCGATCGATCCGAATCTGACCTTTGATCAAGCCGGGCAACCGTGGCTCGTGTTCGGCTCGTTCTGGGGCGGCATCGAAATGCGCAAGATCGACGCAACGACGGGCCTGCTGTCGACGAGCGACAGCAAGCTGTACGCGCTCGCCAACAACTCGAGCATCGAGGCCTCGTCAATCATTTCGCACAACGGCTTTTACTATTTGTTCGTGTCGTACGGGGCGTGCTGCAAGGGCGTGGACAGCACGTACAGCACGATGGTCGGTCGCGCGACGACGATCACCGGGCCGTACACCGACAAGGCTGGCCAAGCGATGTCTCAGGGCCACGCGGAGACGATGCTCACGACCAACGGCCGCTACATCGGTCCCGGCGGCGGCACGGCTTTCCAGGACTGCAATCTCTATTACTACACGTATCACTATTACGACGGTCAGGCGAACGGCAACTCCTACCTGATGCTGGTGCCGATCACCTGGTCGAGCGACGACTGGCCGGTCTTTGGCACTGCGCTTTGGCAGTGAGCGTGTGCGGAGACCGCGCGGTCTCGAATCCGGCGTTCGCGCCGGTGCATTGAGTCACCCAGCGAGGCAAATGGTCACGCTCAGGGCGCGCAGGTGGCTCGTGCAGCGTTGAACTTGCAGTCGACCTTGGGCGTGAACTCGCGCGAGGGCGAGGCGCGCATGGTCAGCACCTCCGTTTGCTCGCCGGGTCGCACGGTGACGCCGATCGGGCTCGGATTCACGTCCGTTGTTACGACGCATACGGCAATAATCCGGCAATCGTTGCGAATGTGAACGATGTGATCGTAGCCGTAGGGGATGTAACGAACCTCGGGCCAGGAGTGAACGCAGTCCGGGGTGTCCGGGGTGTCCGCGGTGGCTACCAGCGCGAAGCTCGAGGCGACCCCGGCAAGCGTGAGTGCCAGCACGAATTTTCGGGAGCGCGGATTCATGGGTACCTGGCCTTTGACGCGAAAACCTCGCGCCCGCAAGCGGGAGAAGCATGGGCCGTGCCAGCGGCGTCGCGCGGACGTCGGCTGCGCTAGGATGCGCGGCGTGTTTCGCACCGTTCTCGCAACTCGCTACGTGCTGCCGTTTCGCGAAGGCGGCTCGGTACCCGCCCTCGTCGAGGGCGACGATCTAGGCTTGTACGTCGTCAAGCTGCGCGGTGCGGGGCAGGGGGCAAAGGCGCTGATCGCGGAGCTCGTCGCGGGCGAGCTCGCGCGCTCGCTCGGCTTGCTCGTGCCGGAACTCGTGCTCGTCACGCTCGATGCGTCGATCGCGGAGAGTGAGCCGGATCCGGAGCTCGCAGAGCCGCTCGCCAAGAGCGTCGGTGAAAACCTCGGCCTGGATTACCTGCCGGGCAGCATCACGTTCGACGCGTTAGTCGGCCCAGCGCCGACCGCGGCGATCGCGTCGCGCGTGGTCTTGTTCGATGCCTTCGTGCTCAATGTCGACCGCACCGCGAAGAACCCGAATTTGCTGTCGTGGCATGCCGGGCTTTGGTTGATCGATCACGGCGCAGCGCTCTATTTTCACCACGGTTGGCGGCCGAAGAGCTTGCTCGATTCGAGTCGGGATTCGTTTTCGGAGGTGCGGCAGCACGTGCTCCTGCGTTGGGCCTCCGAGCTCGCAGAGGCGGCCCGGCACTTGACCGGCACGCTGACCGACGCCGTTTGTGAGCGCGTCGTCGCGCAGATCCCAGCCAGTTGGCTAGCTGAAGATCGCGCGTTCGGCGCTGAGTCGGAGCTACGCGCGGCGTATCTCGCATGGCTGCGCGATCGCCGCGACGCGATCCCGCTGCTCTTGGAGGAGGCTTCCGGTGCCCGCGCCTTGCTCATTTAGCTATGCCGTCGTGCGCGTGGTGCCGCACGTGGAGCGTGAAGAGTTCGTCAACGCGGGCGTCGTGCTGTTCTGCGACGCGCACGACTTTCTCGCTTGCCGCATGGCCTTGAACGAGGCGCGCTTGCTGGCGCTGGCGCCCGACGCGGAGCTCGCGCTCGTGCGCGAGCACCTGGCCGCGATTCCTCGTGTTTGCCGCGGTGGCTCCGAGGCGGGGGAAATCGGCGCGCTGCCCGTGCGCGAGCGCTGGCAGTGGCTCGTCGCGCCGCGCAGCACGATCCTCCAGCTATCCGCAGCGCACAGCGGTCTGTGCGAGAACCCAGAGCCGGAGCTCGATCGATTGCTCGAGCTGCTCGTGGTGAGAGACGCGGGGAGCTGTGTCGGGCAACAGGCGCGCTGAAGCGGTCGAAGCCTTCTGCTAGCGTCGCGAGCGATGGCCATCGATTTCATGATCATGCCGCTCAGCCGCTATCTGGCTGGCGACTTCATCACCCCGACGATGGCGTTCGCGTGGGAACGGGGCGTCCCGTATACCGTGATTGGGCCCGACGGCCGCCGCGAGATCCCGCGAGATACGCCGTTCGGCGGCAGCCGGGCGCCCGAGCAACGCCAGCGCTATTTGCCGCTGTTGCAGGAGGATCTGGCGGGACTCCCCGCGCCGATCTGCACGAGCCTCTGGGATGAAACCTCCGAGGTCACGCCGGAGTTTTATCGGGTGGAGCCCGAGTCGTATCAGAACCTTTTGACGGAGACAGCCGAGTGGCAACCCCGATCCCGGTTGCTCGGGCTCTTGCGGCGCGGAGACAAGCCGGCGGTGCACGTGGGCGCGTCGCTGTTCCTGCCGGTGGATTTCGCGGCGCCCTTCGCGCTGTCCGTCGGTTTGGAGCGCGTCGCCGGCTCGGCGCCCGTCGCGCTCAAGCAGCTCGCCGCCGGCGGTTTCAGCGCCGCCACCAGGAGCGCGCGCGCCACGCTGACCGAAGCGCTCCGCGCCACTGCGCGCCTGCGCTTGCCGCTGATCGTCGATTGGTAGCGCAAACCCCGGCTGCGCAAACGCCTCTAAATTCTTGCGGGAATCAGGCGCCCAAGGAGCTTTGGCCCATTGCCCTGAGCCCAGGGTACATACTCGGGGAAGAGGCCCGGCCCGAACCTTCCGGGTGCCCCGATGCGATGCAGCCCTGTTTTTCCAACACTCCGTGCCACGACCGCCCGCTTGGCAGGCAGCGTGCGTCGAGGAGCGCCTGGTGACGGCGGCGCCGAGCGGCTCCCAGACGCGCTCCGGCGCGGGGCCGACCGACGCGGCGCTGGTGATCGCCGCGCGCGCGGGGGAGACGTGGGCGCAGGAGGCGCTCTTTCGCCGGCACGCGCGGATGGCGCTCGGCCTGGCTCATCGCCTGCTGCCCTCGGACGCAGAGGTCGAGGACATCGTGCAGGACAGCTTCGTGTTCGCGATTCAGCGGCTCGGCGCGCTCAACAATCCGCAAGCGTTCGCGGCGTGGCTCGGCTCGATCGTGGTGCGTACGGTGCAAAAGCGGCTGCGCCACCGGCGTATGCTCACGCGGCTCGGCCTGCGCCGTCCGGACGTGATCGATCCGGACGCGGTCGTGTCCTCGCAGGCGCCACCGGAGGTCGCGCACGAGCTCCGGCGCGTGTACGCGATCCTCGAGCAGCTACCGGCCGAGGAGCGCGTGGCGCTGGTTCTGCGCCGGGTCGACGGCCTCGAAATCGCCGAAATCGCCACGCGCATGGCGCTCTCCACATCCACCATCAAGCGGCGCCTCGCCGCAGCGGAGGCGCGCCTTGAGCGAGCGAGCGGAAGATAAATCGACGAGCGCCGCGCGCTACGTGCCCGCGGACGTGTCCGACGCCCGGCTCGCTCGGCTGTGGGGCGGGATTGCGCCTCGTTTGCCTGGGCCCCAAATCGGCGGGTTTGCCTGGCAGCGCGCCGCGTTTGGGGCGCTCTTGCTCGGCGCCGTCGCGACGGGCGCCTTCGGGGTGTTCGCGCATCGCGAGCGAAGTTCGGGCGCGTCACCGCTCGACGGCGCTTCGCTCGAGACGCACGCCGATACGCTCTCGATCCATTTGGTCGACGGCTCGAGCATGCGCCTCGCGGCCAGCACGCAGGCGCGCGTCGAACACGACGCGTCGACCGCGGTCAAGGTCGTGCTGCAAAAGGGTCGCATCGAGTGCGACGTCGTGCATCACGACGGACGCTCGTTCGTGGTGCTGGCCGACGGCATCGAGGTGCGCGTGGTCGGCACGCATTTCTCGGTCTCGCTTGACCCGAGCCCCGCGGCGCATCGCGTGGACGTGTCCGTGGAGCGCGGCGTGGTCGAGGTGCGCGGCGAGTCCGGCGGCGTCTCGCGCGTCGAAGCGGGCCATAGCTTCTCGCAAACCACGTCGCTCGCGAGCGCGAACGCCGCTCCAAACGTCGTCGATGCGCCGCCGAGTGCGAGCCCGAGCCCGCCCGCGGCGTCCGCGCCGGACTCGAGCGCCGCGCCAGAGCTCGAGGCGAGCTCGCTCGCAGCCGCCGATCACCCAAAGGAGCGCGCAGAGGGCGCGAAGGAGCTGCTCGAGCACGCGGGCGATCTCCGCCGGGACGGCCGCGCGCGCGAGGCCGCTGCAGCCTACGATCTCTTGCTCACGCGCTTTCCGAGCGATCCGCGCGCGGGCCTGGCCGCCTTCGAGCTCGGGCGTCTGCGCATGGACCGCCTGGGCGATCTACCCGGCGCGATCCGCGCTCTCGAATTGGCCGCGCGCGCCGCGCCTGGCGCCGGCTTCCGCGAAGACGCCATCGGTCGGCTCGCCAACGCCTACGCGGCCCGCGGTGACATGACGAGCTGCGCGCGGGTGCGCGATCGCTATTTGCGTGAATACCCGAACGGCATTCACCGCTCCGCGCTCGAGCATCGCTGCGACTCGCAATAGGACTCCGGATCTCAGTCGCCCAGCAGGCGAGCGAGCCCGTCGAGGCACCCGTGCCAGCCTTGTTCGTGCTGATCGCGGAGCGGCGCGTTCGCGATGCGCTCGTGCGTCACGACCACCTCGGTGCCGCCCGCCCGCGGCTCGAACTGAACGGTGACGCGCTCGCGGGTGTCCGGCCCCGGCTCGAGCCGCCATGAGTATACGAGTTTGTGCGGCGCTTCGATCAGCTCGAAAACGCCGACGATCCAGAGCACTTTGCCGTCGGGCAGCTGGTTGCCGATGCGGTAGCCGCCGCCGACGCGCAGATCGACCTCCGCGCCGACACACGTGACGCCGTTCGGTCCCCACCAGCGCGCGAGCTCGTCCGGCCGAGTCCAGGCCTCGAAGACGCGCGCAGGCGAGGCGCGCACCAGGCGCCGAAGCACGAGCGAGACGTCGCGTTCATCGCTCATCTGTCGGCGAGCTCCCGGTCGGCGAGTTTGCCCGGCTCTTCCACGTACAGGGCGAGTGCCTCCAGTGTTCCGGACCAAAACACGCGGTAGTGCTCGATGAAGGCTTCCGCGCTCTCGAGGGGCCGCGCGTCGAGGTGGCAACGACTCACTCGGCCGTCCCGCTCACGGCGGAGCAGACCGGCCTGCTCGAGCACGTCGAGGTGCTTGCACACAGCGGGCAATGAGATCGCGAAAGGCTCCGCCAGATCACTCACGCGCGCCGAGCCGCGGGCGAGCCGCGCGAGAATGCGCCGGCGCGTGCCGTCGGACAGCGCGCCGAACACCGCGTCGAGTCGCGCCTCTTGCGAGCGTTTTTGGGTTGACCGCATGGCCCACTCCAATTACTAACCTTTTGGTTAGCTAATAGCAACCGCCATCCTCCGAGCCAAAAGGAACCGCCATGTCCAGCATCCACCAAGAGATCCAGCTTCCGGTCAGCCCCGATCGCGTCTACGCGGCGCTCACGCAGGCCGCGCAATTTCAAGCCTTCACCGGCGGACTTCCCGTGGAGCTCGATCCGAGCTCGGGCGGAGCGTTCAAGCTCTTCGGCGGACAGATCGTCGGCCGCAACGTGGAATGCGTCGCCAATCAGCGGCTCGTCCAGGCCTGGCGCCCGACGATGTGGCCCGAAGGCGTCTACTCGCTCGTGCGGATCGAGCTCCGCGCGCAAGGCAAGGGGACCGAGCTCGTCCTCGACCATTCGAGCTTCCCGGAGGAGATGAAGGAGCACCTGAGCGCGGGCTGGACACGCATGTACTGGGAGCCGCTGAAAAAGCACTTCGCCGGTTCCTGACCCGTACGCGGCTGAGGGCCCGCGCAAGAGCCATCACTCGAAGCTGGCGATTGCGCGTGCCCCGCCGGCTATACTGGTCCGGCGAAATGCCGGCGCTACTGCGACCCAGAACGCTCGGACTCTGGCTCGTGTCCGTCGGTTCGACGCTGGCGTTCATGCGCCCAGCATTCGCCCAGCCGGACGCCGGCGCGTGTGGGGTCGAGCGCCCGTGGGTCGAATTGTCGGTCGTCGCTGATTCGCCGGCGTTCGCCGAGCGTGTGCTGGCGGATCTGCGCGCCGGCTTGCTCGGGTCGCGCATCGACGTGTGCGAACACGGCGACGCCGCGACGCCCACGGAGCCACTCGCGCGCCTGACGATCGCGCCCGCGCCGAGCCGCGCCGAGCGCGTGCACCTCGAGGTGCGCGACGCGGTCACCGAAAAAGTACTCGGACGCGACATCGATCTGGGCCGCGTGCCGAGCGATGGACGCGCGTTCGCGCTCGCGGTGGCGGCCGAGGAGCTGCTCCGCGCGAGCTGGGCGGAGCTCTCCGTACCGAACTTCAGCGGCGTGGCGCGGCGCGCCACCGCCGAGAGCGCGCGCGAGCCGGCGGTCGACGCGCGTTCGCGTGATCGCGAAGTGCCCGCGCTGCGCGCGCGCTCCGAGGCGTTCGGTCTGCGCTTCGCTTACGAAGCGTACCGTCGCGGGCAGACGGAGCTCGGCGCGGACGTCTTTTGGAAGCACGCGCTCGGCCCCCGCTTTGCGCTCGGTCTCGCCGCGGGCGCGCGCGAGGCGCTCGCCACGACTGCGCCGGACGGCACCATTTCGGCGGAAGCCTTGGCCGGCGAGCTCTCCGCGCAGGTCAGGCTCGTTCACGGGTCCTGGGCCACGCTCGACGGTCTGCTCGGGCTCAGCGGTAAATGGCTGAAATTTTCGGTCGATCCGGCGCCGGGCGCGGTCGGCACCAGCGCGGCCGGTTTCGCGCTCTACGGCCGCGCGGGTCTCGAGCTCTCGCTGGGTGGGCCGGGCATTTCATCGCGCACGCGCGTCGGTGCCGGCGCGCCGCTGAGCTCGTTCTCGGCCTCTGACGCGGGCCACGTCGTGACCGGCTTGCGCGACGTCGAACTCTTCTCGAGCACGGGCGTGGCGGTGGAGTTTTGATGAGCACACGTCGCCTTCACCGTGCGCGTCGCGCGATCGCGCTGCTGTGCGCCGCGTTCTCGGTGCTCGGTTGCGGTCGCGTGGTCGAGGTGCTCGGCCCGGGCGCGCCAGGGGGCGACGCCTCCGCGGCCGACGCGTCTTTGACCGACTCGTCTCCGCCGGACTCCGGCACGAACGCGCCGCGCGTGCAGGTCGACGCCGGCCGCGCTCACACCTGCGCGGTGATCGACGGCGCGCTCTATTGCTGGGGCGCGAACGACTCCGGGCAACTCGGCCTCGCGGATCAGAACGCGCGCTCGGTCGCGACGCAGGTCGGCGTCGATCGCGATTGGGCGGAGGTGGTTGCGGCCGACTCGCACAGCTGCGCGCGGCGGCTCGACGGCTCGGTCTGGTGCTTTGGCGCCAACGATCGCGGACAGCTCGGTGTCAGCGGCGGCGCGACAGCGACTCCCACCCACGTCGCGCTGCCTGCGCCCGCGACCGCCTTGAGCTCGGAGTACGAGTTTACCTGCGCGATTCTCGGCGGCAGGCTGTATTGCTGGGGTGAAAACGACGAAGGCCAACTCGCGCAAAACGACAGCTACCCGGGCGTGGATCAATTCGCTCCCGTGCCCGTCGGCACCTTCGCAGACTGGAGCGCGGTCAGCGTTGGGCAAGGGCACGCTTGTGGCATCCGAGCACCGGGCACGCTCTGGTGTTGGGGCCGCAACACCGACGGCGAGCTTGCGCAAGGCGCGGGCGCCGCCGAGCAAATCCGCTCGCCGGTTCAGGTCGGCAGTGAGAGCGACTTCGTGAGCGTCGGTGCGGGGCAGAGCGGCACCTGCGCGATCCGCCGCGGCGGCGCGCTGTTTTGCGCGGGCGCCAATACCGAAGGCTCGCTCGGCACGGGCGACACCAACCCACGCGACACGTTGACGGCGATCGGTGGTGGTGGCGATCAGAGTGTATCCATCGATCAATTTCACGCGTGCGCGATCGACGGAGTGGGCAGCTTGTCGTGCTGGGGGCGCAACATCGAGGGACAGCTCGGCGTCGGAGACCTCACCGATCGCTCGACGCCCGCGCCGGTCGCGGGCGGGCCGTTTCAAGGCGTCTCGGTCGGCCGCTTCTTCACCTGTGCAGTCGACACCGGCGGTACCATCTCTTGCACCGGCGCAAATGACGCCGGAGGGCTCGGCGTGGGCGACGCGATCCGCCGAAGCTCGCTCACACCGATCGTGCCGCCGAGTTGAATTCGAGTCGGGCTCTCCCTATACTCCTCTGTTTGCCGAACAGGAGTATTGGGATGACACCGATTCGCGCCCGAGGTCAAAGTGTGTGTTTCCTCTTGAGCGCCTTGTCGCTCGCCGGCTGCGGCAGCTCCAGTGACAAGCCGAACGGCGCTGCGACCACGAAGGTGCCCACCCAGGTTTGGGACAGCGGGCCGCCGTCGGGCAATCCGAACGGCATGTGCGCGGTGCCCGCCGAGGCTGGTTTGGAAGACGTCTCGCAGCCGACCACCGTCGTCGGCACGGGGACGCCGGATAGCTGCACGAGCGACGCGGTCGTGCAGGCGGTCGCGCAGGGCGGCGTCATCACCTTCGACTGCGGCCCGGATCCGGTGAAGATCACGCTCGACCAAACGGCGAAAATTTTCAACGACAAGGGCCCCAAAATCGTGATCGACGGCGGCGGCAAGATCACGCTCAGCGGTGGCGGAGCGCGTCGCATTCTGTATCAAGACACGTGCGACCAGGCGCAGGTGTGGACGAGCGCGACGTGCCAGAACCAGTCCACGCCCGAGCTCACCGTCCAGAACATCACGTTCGCCGACGGCAACTCGAAGGGTGAGGACGAAGAGGGCGGCGGCGGCGGCGCGATCCTAGTGCGCGGCGGCCGCTTCAAGATCATCAACAGCCGCTTCTTCAACAACGTGTGTGAGGACACCGGGCCCGACCTCGGCGGCGCCGCGGTGCGCGTGCTCAGCCAGTACAATACGCTGCCGGTTTACGTGATAAATAGCACGTTCGGCGGGGCGGCGGACCTCGGCAACGTGTGCTCGAACGGCGGCGGGCTCTCCAGCATCGGCGTGTCGTACACCGTGATCAACAGCGCGTTCTCGTACAACGAAGCGATCGGCAACGGCGCGAACCCGGCGCAGAGCGGCACGCCCGGCGGCGGCAGCGGCGGGGCGATCTACAACGACGGCGACACGTACACGCTCAGTCTGTGCGGCGACGACATCGAGAACAACAGCGCGAACGAAGGCGGCGGCGCGATCTTCTACGTGAGCAACGACGGCTCCGGCAGCCTCGTGATCGACAGCTCGACGCTCAAGAACAACCCGAGCGCCGGCTTCGAGTCGCCGGGTTACCCCGGCATCTACGCAAAAGCGAACGGCAATCCGCAAGTCACGAACTCGACGCTCGAGTAGCGCTCAGCGCGACACGAAGTAACCGGCGATCACCAGCGCGATCACGACCACCACGATCCACCACGCCGAGCCGCCCGACTTGGCTTTCGCCTCGACTGCGGCTTCTTTTTTGGTGGGAACACTGTCTTTCTTGGGCGGCCGACTCGACGCCCGTTTCGCGGGCGGAGCGGCCTCTTCGGCGCTGCCATCGAGGTCGCTCGGCTCGTCGCTCGATGCCTCGCCGATCAGCGGAAAACTCGGGGCGTCGGAGGCAAACGGGCTGGAGCTCAGCGGGATCAGCGGAATGCCCGCCCAATTCTCGACGCGCGCGACCATGCGCGTACGCTCGGCGAGCGCGGGTTGCGCCAAGTCCTTCACCCAATCGGCGATGCGCGTGCGGCTGGCCGCCGTCGCCGTGCGGTCGAGCGCCTCCGCAAACTCGCGGATCGTCGCGAAGCGAGCCTCCGGGTCGCGGGCGAGCGCGCGCATCACGAGCGCGTCGAGCTCGTCGGGTAACTCGGGTCGAAATTCTTTCGGGTGTGGGTACTTCCCGCTCAGGATTTTCTCGCTGCGTTCGGTCTCATCGCCCGAGGTGAACATGCGCTTGAGCGCGAGCAGCTCCCAGAACACGATGCCCGCCGAGAACACGTCCGAGCGCTGCGTCAGCCGTCCGCCCTCGATCTGCTCGGGCGACATGTAGCCGAGCTTGCCCTCGCGTCGCTCCGGCTGCGCCTCTTCCAGTTGCTCGAGCGCCTTGGCGATGCCAAAGTCGAGCACGCGCGACATGCCGTCCGCGCCGACGATCACGTTGGGCGGCGAGACGTCGCAGTGAACCAGATCGAGCGAGCGGCCGCGTTCGTCGGTCGCTTCGTGGATCGCGCGCAGGCCGGACAGCACGTCCTGCATGATGCCGATCGCGATCTCGACGGGCACGAAATCCTTGCGTTCCTTGGCCTGCGTGCGGCAGAGCGTGCTCAACGCCTCGCCCGGCACGTAGTCGAGCACGAGCAGCACGTCGCCCTTGGAGGCCACCACGTCGAGCGTGGCGACGACGTTTGGATGACGCACGCGCGCGGCGAGCCGCGCTTCGTTCAGCAGCATCTCGGTGAAGTCGCGGTTGTCGAGCAGATGCGGTAGGAGGCGCTTGATCGCGACCACGCGTGAGAAACCGCCCGCGCCGTCGAGCCGGCCGAAGTGCACGGTGGCCATGCCGCCGGCCGCGAATTGTTCGAACAGCGCGTAGCGTCCGATGCGCGCTACGGGTCCGCGCTCGGAGATCGGACCATCGACGTGGCTGATCATGCCGGGCGTACCTGGGTCGCTCGCTTCGCCGGGCTCGCTCGGCGGCGGAGGTGCCGACGAACGCCGCCGCGTGAGCTCGACGGGAACACTCGGGCTGTGCTCTTCCCAACCCTCGTCGAGCCCGCTGCGCGACGCGCCGTTGCTCGAGCCGCCTGAATCTTTCTCGAGCAGCATGGGATCACGTGGCACAGCTGCTGCGATTGGGATCTTCGGCCCGGAGCCCATCTCCGCGACCGGAGGAGGCGGCATGGTGCCGTCGATGCGAATTGCGGCACCGCAGCCCTTGCACGGGATGTTCACCACCCGACCGCGGATGCGATCGTCGAACAGGGGCTGCGGCACGGTACGCCGCGCGCCACAGGAGCTGCACTCCACGGTGAATCCCATCTGGACGTCGAAGATTAGTGCGAGTTCGCCCAAAGGGCGCAAAAACCGGGCTTTGGTGGGCGCGGCACGTTAGCCTTGATCCCTGTGGATCCATTCAGGATTCCCGCTGTGCGAGTCATTTTTTTCACGGACCGGGCAGCCCGCTTTTTTCAGG
>DASYCR010000799.1:0-1555 GCA_036500095.1 Polyangiaceae bacterium | reverse complement strand
GCGACGCCGGCGACCGCAACCGCACGAGCCCGTTCGCCTTCACCGGCAACAAGTTCGAGTTCCGCGCGGTCGGTTCGAGCCAGGCGCCCGCTTGGCCGCTCTCCGCCCTCAACACGATCATGGCCGAATCGCTCGACTTCGTCGCCACCAAGCTCGAAGCCGCCGTCGGCGCGGGCAAGAGCTTGAACGGCGCGATTCAAGCGGTGCTGGCCGAGATCATGGAGCAGCACGGCGCGGTCGTCTTCAACGGCGACGGTTACACCGAGGACTGGCACCGCGAGGCCGAAAAGCGCGGACTGCCGAACTACAAGACCTCGGTCGACGCGCTGCCGGTCCTCGAGCAACCCGAGGTCGTGGCGCTGTTCGACAAATACAAGGTGCTCAACCCGCGCGAACTCCACGCACGGCACGAGATCTTCTTCGAGCAGTACATCAAGGCCATCAACGTCGAGCAAAAGCTGACGACCAAGCTCGCCAAGACCCTGATTCTGCCGGCCGCGCTGCGCTACCAGACCGAGCTCGCCAACAACGCGATCGCCACCAAGGGTGCGGGCGTCAGCTCCGACAACACCCTACTCACGCAGGTCTCGACGCTAATCGGCAATCTGCAAACCACGATCGCCGGCCTCGAAAAGGCGGCCTCGCATCACGGCGCGAGCAGCCTGCTGGAAGAAGCGAAGTACTACAAAGACTCGCTCTTGCCGGCCATGCTCAAAGTCCGCGAGGTCGCCGACACGCTGGAAACTGTGCTCGCCGACGACATCTGGCCGCTGCCGACGTACCAAGAAATGCTGTTCATCAAGTGATGAATTGAACAGCGGACGCGACGCCCAGCGCCGCGTCGAAATGCGCCCTGCCCCGGAAACCGGGCGGGGCGTTTTTCTTTGGCGACTAGGAAGAGCCCCCGCTCACCATCGCCGGTAATTTCACGCGCACCGTGGTGCCGCTGCCGAGCTCCGACTCGACCACCACGGTTCCGCGATGTTGATCCACGATCGATTTCACGACGGAGAGCCCGAGCCCCGTCGCCCCGATGTCGGCGCGGGTCGTGAAAAATGGGTCGAAGGCGCGCTCGCGCGTGGCGGCGTTCATGCCGTGGCCGTTGTCGATCACGCTGAGCTCGATCGCGGGGCGGGCTTCTTCGTTCGCTGCTTGTTTGAGCTCGCTCGTCGACAGGCGAATGTTCACGGTGCCGCCGTCGGGCGTCGCTTGTAGCGCGTTCCTCACCAGGTTGAGCACCACCTGCTCGAGCTGATCGGGATCCGCCAGCACCTCGGGCAAATCGCGCTCGGCGTCGACTTGAATGCGCACGCTGCGGCGCACGGACTCCGCGTTCAACAGCTCGAGCACGACCGAGACCGCCTCGTGCGGCGAGATGCCGCGATGCGCGCGCAGCGGGCGGCGCGAGAGCGTGGCGAGGCGGCCGACAATGCGCCGAATCCGCCCTGCTTGCTCCACCAACGTGCCACCGCTGCGGATCGATTCCGGCTCGCGCGCGTGGTCGAAGAGATCCCGCGCGCGGCCTTCCAGCACGCCGAGCGGCGTGTCGATTTCC
>DASYCR010000798.1:0-3410 GCA_036500095.1 Polyangiaceae bacterium | reverse complement strand
AGCGCCGAAGCGCGTGCTTTTGATTCCGCCTGACTACACGCGCTACCACTCGGGCGCGGGTCCACTTACGGTCTCGCTCTACCGTCAGCTGAGCGCGCAGGGCGTCGAGGTCGCCATTCTGCCGGCGCTCGGCACGCACGTTCCGCTGACCGACGAAGAACGCGAGCACATGTTTCCGGGCGTTCCCAAGGCCGTTTTTCGTGACCACGATTTTCAGCGCGACTTGTCGCTGCTCGGTGAGGTGCCGGGGTCGTTCGTGAGTGAAGTGAGCGGGGGTGCGCTGTCCTATCCGATTCGCTGCGAGGTCAATCGGCTGCTGACCGAGGGCTGGGATCGCATCATTTCAGTCGGGCAGCTGGTGCCACACGAGGTGATCGGCATCGCCAATCATTCGAAGAACGTGTTCGTCGGAGTCGGCGGCAAGGACGCGATCGATCGTACGCATTTTCTAGGCGCGGTGTGCAACATGGAAGGCATCATGGGCCGCGCGCGCACGCCCGTACGAGACATCTTCGACTACATGTCGGGCGCTTTCGGGAGCAAATTGCCGATCACGTATCTTCTCACAGTGCGGGCAAAGGAGGGCGGAGAGCTCGTGACGCGCGGCATCTACGCCGGCGACGACATCGGCTGCTTTCTCGAAGGAGCGCGGCTGGCCCGCGAGGTCAACCTCGACCTCTTGCAGAAGCCGTTGAAGAAGGTCGTGGTGTACCTCGATCCGAGCGAGTTCAAATCGACTTGGCTCGGGAACAAGGCCATTTATCGAACCCGCCTCGCCCTGGCGGACGACGCCGAGCTCGTGATTCTCGCGCCGGGCGTGCGCATGTTCGGCGAAGACGCCGGTATCGATCGCTTGGTCCGTCGCCACGGCTACCACGGCACACCGCGCACGCTGGCGGCGGTCGAGGCCGACCCGGAGCTCGCGGCCTCGCTGTCGGCAGCCGCCCACTTGATCCATGGTTCGTCCGAGGGTCGTTTCCGGATCCGCTACGCCACGGGCGGGCTTACCCGAGAGGAAGTCGAGGGCGCCGGCTTCGAGTACTTGGACCCAGTAGAGACGCTGAAGCGCTACGATCCGAGCCGGCTCGTCGACGGACCAAATCGCTTGCCGGACGGGGAAGAGATCTTTTTCATCTCGAATCCGGCCTTGGGTTTGTGGGCACTGCGAAGCCAATTCGAGCCGGACGAACCCGCGCGCGGACTGCGCGGCGCGGCTTGAAGCGCGTTTGTGCCGTAGAGCAATGAGCCATTCCGGGCGCCGCGTCTTCCAAGACCGCGCAGCTCGAGTTTAGCGACGTGGTGGTTTTGGTTCGGGTGGCTTGGCGGTGGCGCCGTCTTCAGGCCAGGCGTGTCGGGGGTAGCGGCGCATGAGCTCGCGGCGAATCGACGGATAGTGGCGCTGCCAGAAGCCGGCCAGGTCGCTCGTGACTTGCACGGCGCGCTGGTTCGGCGCCAAGAGATGCAGGGTGAGGGGCGTGCGTCCGCGGCAGACCTTCGGGCCGTCCTGCATGCCGAAAAAATCCTGCAATCGCGATTCGATCCAGGGCGGCTTGTCGAGCTCGTAGTGTACGTCGACGGAGCGGCCGCCGGGTAAGCGCAGTCGCTCCGGGACTTCGCGCTCGAGCAGCGCGAGCTCGTTGCCGGCGAGCGAACCGAGCAGGGCCTGCGTCGGATCGAGCTCGCGGAGCTCTGCGAAGCTGGTGGCGCCCTGGCAGGCCGCTGCGAGCGCTTGCTCGAGCGCGCCCGAGTCTGCACTCTTTAGCCCTGCCTCGGGGAGCTCGCGCTGGAGCAACGCGAGTCGCGCATGCAGAGCGGCCAATTTTTCGTTCTTGGCGAAGTCGAACAGACCGGCGTTGGTGGCTTTGGCGAGCAATAGCGCGCTGGCGGCCTCGGACGGGGGCGCTTTGCCGCGCGTCTCCTCGAGCACGACGGAGCCGAACGCCAACCGTTCGACACGTTCGACGCGCGCGGCTTCGTCGTTCCACTCGAGCTCGTCCGTGACCGCTACGCGCTCCGCGCAGGATTCGAGCAACCAGTCCGGCTCCACGGCGCTACACAGCCGCACCCGCGCTCCGCCCTGCCGCGCGCCGAGCCGCTCCTCGACGTCGATCGCGAGCACGAACTCGGCTTCTGTCACGACACTTTGCTCGCTGAGTTCGGCGGCTCCGCCGGTTGCCAGCGTGAGCTCGCGGCCGGCGCGGCGTTTGCGGCGCGCGAGGCGGTCGGAGAACCCCGTCAAGAGCGCGCGCTGCAAGGCGACGTCGACCTCGTCGAGCGAGCCCGGGCTCTCGGCACCGCTCTGCACCAGGCGCGCGAGCTGTGAATGCGAGCGCCGGACTGCGTCGACCGCGCGCGCGTCGAGGCCGAAATTGCGCAGGCGATGATTCTCGAAACGCGCGTCTTCCGCCTCGTGGTAGCGCTCGACGCGTTCGAGCACGTCGCTCGGTCCGCTGAACCCGAAACCCGGTTTGCGGCGTTCGCCAAAGGAAGTGCGCTCGGCGAGCACGATCTCGCGCTCGCTCAGCAGCGCGGCACACAGCGCCGCTTCCTTGCCGACGCCTCGCCGCTCACCCTCGACCAGCATGCGCGCGAGCCGCGGAGGCAGCGGAAAGTCGAGCATGCGTCGGCCGATTTCGCTCAGCTTGCCGCCCTGCACGGCGCCTAGCAGCACGAGCAGTTCGGCCGCGCTCGTCACGCTCGCCGCCGGGGGAGCGCTCAAGAAATCGATTGCTTCCGGGCGCTCGATGCCCGCTCCGTGCAACTGCAGGAACGCCTCGGCCAGATCGCTGCGCGCGAGCTCCGGTAGATCATGTTCAGCGCGGCTCTCGAAGTCGCCTTTCGTGTAAAGGCGCAAGACGCGGCCCGCTCGAGTGCGACCGGCGCGACCCGCGCGCTGTGTCGCCGAGGCGCGGCTGATCGGCTCGAGCGACAGCCTGGGCAAGCCGCTCCAGGGCGAGTGGCCCGCTACGCGCGCGAGCCCCGAGTCGACGACGGTGCTCACGCCGTCCACCGTCACGGACGACTCGGCCACGTTGGTCGAGAGCACGACCTTCCGTCGGCCTGCTGGCTCGATGGCACGCGCCTGCTCGGCGATCGGCAAGTCGCCGTGCAGCGGCAGCACGAGCAGCGCGTGTTCAGCCGCGAACGGTTCGAGCGCGGTTTGTGCTCGCTTGATTTCGCCCGCGCCGGGCAGGAAGACGAGTACGTCGCCGTCCGGATCTTGCGTCAGCGCTTGGCGCACCGCGCTCACGACTTGCTTTTCCAGCGGTCGGTCGTCGGGCTTACTCAAAAATTCGACGTTCACGGGGAACAGTCGCCCCTCGCTGCGCACTCGGGGGCAATCGTCGAGAAAGCGCGCCACGGGCTCCGCGTCGAGCGTCGCGCTCATCACGATCAGCTTGAGGTCCGCG
>DASYCR010000797.1:0-4066 GCA_036500095.1 Polyangiaceae bacterium | reverse complement strand
GCCAGAGCTCCGGCGACTGCGACTCGTCGTCCTACTGTCCCCCAATCACGGGGACGGCAACGGTCCAGTGCTCGCCCAAGCTCGCGGACGGCGCGGCGTGCACGGAGCCCGCCGCGTGCCTGAGCGGCGGCTGCAACAACGGCACCTGTGGCGCGCTCGTCGTCGCGAACGCGGACGTGTGCGCCGGACAATTCCTGTGAGCCCGCGAATTTGCCGCGGAGCGCGCCGGACCCGCGGCAACGCGGCGGCCCGATTCTAAACCCAATTGCTTGTAACACCCGTTACGATCGGACGGGCTTCCGAGAGGGGTTCTTGCTCGCTTCGCTTTTCATCCCGCGGATCGCCGTTAGGCGATGGCGAACTCTGTTGAAAGAAATCGCTTCACGAAGGCGCGCTCTAGATCGCGTCGCGTCGCTTGAGCACGAACAGGATGATCAAGAGCGTGAGCAGCATCATGCCGAACAGCACGGCCGGCGGCAGCCAGGGCAGGTTGTAGCTGTGGAAGCCCCAGGCGCCGTTGAAGTCGCTGCTGGCGATTTGCGCGTCCGCGCAATGAAACTTGCCGGCGGTGACGTAGTTTTCGACGCTGGTGACGTCGGGGCGCTTCAAATCGATCAGCCACGCGGCGTCGTTGGCGATCGCCAGCCGCTCTTGGCCGACCACGCCTTGAAAGCCCCAGCGCGCCGGCATTGCGTACATCGGCCACTCGAGCAAGGGGTTCGTGGTCATGGGCACCATCAGGCCGCCCAGCACGACCTGCGGGATGAGCGCGATCGGCGTGAGCGCCATGGCGGCTTCCGCGCTGGTCACGAGCGTGCTCAATAGGAGACCGATCGCGACGGAGTTCATCGCGGTCGCGATCAACGTGCCGAGCGAGACCAAAAACGCGAGTATGCCGCCGTTGTAGCCGAGCGAGAAGAACACGATCGCGAGCAGCACCGTGCACTGAATCACGCAAAATAGGCTCAAGAGCACGAACTTGGAGAACACGTAGTTGAACAAGCCCAGGTTCACCATGCGCTCGCGCATGTAGATCGCGCGCTCGCTGACGATTTCGCGCGCGGCGTTGCTGGTGCCGAACCAAACTGCCGCCACCACCAAGAAGAAGATCGAGCCCGAGTGGTCGGGCGTGGTCTGCATGTTGGACAGCATCTGATTGACGTTGTCGCCCAGGCCGCCCGAACGCCGGCCGAGCTCCTGCAGAGCACCCAAACACCAATACGGGATCGCGTCCTTCTGGCCGCCGAAGACGAGCGCCAAAAGGACGCCGATGATCGGCGCTTGCAGCAGCATGATCGCGGTGCCGCCCACGTCGCGCGCCTTGACCTTGAAGTAGCGGCCGAAGAGCAGACCGAACTGACCGCTGGTGGTGGCGCGACCGTGCGGCACGCCGCGATTCTCGGTGGGCGTGCCCACCGCGCGGCGCCCCGAGAACATCTTTTGAAAGACGGGGTTCTGCGGGTTCAAGTACTCCGCGTTCCACTCACGGGCGGCCTGCGCGCGCGCCGCGTAGCGGGGGGTTGCCGGGTTCTGCGCGCGCATGGCCTCGAAGATCGGGCGCTCGCGCTGATTGAGCATGTCGAACATGTCGCGCGGATTGTCGACGTGGTTCGCCTTGTGCTGGCGATCGAGCCAGGAGCCGAAGAACTTGTAGCCGTCCTTGGGCGAGCCGTAGAAAGTGAGCAGGCCGCCGGGGCCCAGGATCAGCGCGAGGTTGAACTTTTCGAACTCGTCTTTGGCCGGCTGGTGAATGGTGGTGATGATGGTCTTGCCGGTTTGCTTGGCGAGTTCGGCGAGCAGTTGCACGAGCGACGCCGTGTCGTCGGCGGCCAGGCCGCTGGTCGGCTCGTCGAGGAACATGATCACCGGATCGGTGACGAGCTCCATCGCGATGTTGACGCGCTTGCGCTGGCCGCCGGAGAGCACTTTCTTCTCGGGCTTGCCGATCGTCAGGTGCGCGACGTTTTCGAGCCCGAGCTGCGCCAGCGTGGTCTGCACGCGGCGATCGATCTCTTCTTCCGAGTAGTCGGGCGGTAGCCGGAATTTCGCGCTGTAGCGCACGGCCTCCGAGACGGTGAGCTCGGGGTGCACGATGTCGTCCTGCGGTACGTAACCGATCGAGCCGCGCAAGGCGTCGTAGATCGCGTACAGATCCTCGCCGTTGATGCGCACCTGGCCGGAGCTCGGCGGCAAATAGCCGTTCAACGTGAGCAAGAGCGTGGTCTTGCCCGCGCCGCTCGGACCCATCAGCGCGATCAGATCGCCGGGCAGCGCCTTGAAGCTGATGTGATCGAGCAGCGTCTTGAGCTCGCTCGGGTTGTCGCGATCGGGCACCTGCATCACGAGATCCCAGGCTTCGATCTCGTAGAGCGGGCGGCCCTCCCAGTGCGCCGCGTCTTCGACGACGACCGCCACCTCTTGCCCTTGCGCCTGCAAGAGCAACGGCATCGGGCCGATCAGGACTTTTTCGCCGTTTTGAATGGGCACGCGCTGGCCGGTTGGAATGCGCTGGCCGCGCACGTAAGTGCCGTTCTGGCTGCCCTTGTCTTCCAGGAACAACTGGCCGGCGACCAGATGCAGCACGGCGTGACGGCTCGACACCTGCGGGTGCGGGATCTGAATGTCGTTGTCCGGCGTGCGGCCGATGGTCTTCGTCGTTTGCTGTGGGCCGCTACCGATTTGGAATTGGCCGACGACGGTTTTGTGTCTCGGGCGCGGCGTGGGGCTGCTGTCGCCGCTGCCGCCCGGACCGGCGGATCCCTGCCCGGGATGCTGTGGCGCGAGCGCGGTGCCGGGGCCGGGGGGCGCGCCGGGCTGCGCGGGCGGAGCGAAGCCTTGTGCTCCCTGGCTCGTGAGCACTCCCGCCAAATGAATCACGAGATCCACCGGCAGCGCGATGGGACCGAGCGCCACGAACGCGCGCGGATCGACTGGGCGCGGCTGGTTCGGCGCGATGCGCTCTTGCAAGAGCCAGGTGCCGCTCGTCGAATTGTGATCGGTGACGGCGACCGGGTTCAGCGAAAACGTCGCGTGCAAGCTCGAGACGTTCGGGTGGTGAATGGCGATGTTCACGCGCGCCGGATCGCGACCGAACACGAGCTGCCCGGGCGTGAGCGGCGCCTTGCCGCGTTCGAGCAGCATCAAGGTGATGGCGGGGTGCGCCCTGGGCACCGGCGCCTGACCGACCGCGAACTCTGCGTGAAAGTCGAACGGCGTGCTCGCGCCCGGCGGCATCGGCGCGCCGTTCACGAACGACGGGCCCTGCCCGCCGTCCACGAAGAGCAACGTGCCGCCCCCTTGATGCACGATCCGCGCGTGCTCCGGGGCGACGCCCGGCGCCGCCAAACGAATGTCGCAGTGCGGAGCGCTGCCGACGAGGATCGACTCCTTACCGAATCCCGGAATCATGGGCCGAGACTAGAGGCGACCCGTCGCCCGCGCGTCAAGTGACCGGCGCGCGCTACTGCACCCGAGCCGTAAATTCGACCGGCCCGAGCCGCACGACCGAGCCGTTCGGCACCGGCGCCCAAATGCCGGGCGAGATGCGGTTGTTGTTCACGAGCGTGCCGTTGTTGCTGTGCTCGTCGCGCACCGCGAGTTGGCCGCTGTCGAGCTTGAACGTGGCGTGCACGGCGGAGACGCGCGGTTCAGCGAGCGCGATGCCGCATTGCGCGGCGTCGCGCCCGGCGCGCAGCTCTTGGCCGGAGAGCAGCGTGTAGACGCCAGCCGCGCTCTGCAAGAGCGCGCTTGCCGACGAGCCTCCGTACGGATTCGGCGGCGGCGCTTGCGGTTGCGGTGCCTGAGCGCTGTAGTTCGGCGGCGCGCCCGCTGAGCCGTACATGAACTCCGGGCTGACCGCCGAGCTCTGCTGCTGGATCGGCGCGTGCTGCCCCGGTGGGGGCCCGTAGCCTCCTGGCGGGGGAGCGCCGTAGCCGCCAGGTGGCGCACCGTAGCCGCCGCCGTAACCGCCCGCGACGACCGGAGCCGGCGGCGCGCCACCGCCACCGCCGCGCTTCTTGCCACCGCCGCGGATGATCACGACGATCAAGAGCGCGACCACCACGAG
>DASYCR010000796.1:0-2833 GCA_036500095.1 Polyangiaceae bacterium | reverse complement strand
GACGTCGAATCCCACGGCGCTTGCGCCGGCCGTTCGCTGAGTTCCCCAGTCGACGTTGGGGAACGGCGTGCCGGGTTTTGCGAACAGATAGCCTGGAGCAGGTCGCAGCCGAATCCAGCAGGGCATCGCGTTCGTCGGCGGCGCATCCTGCTTCCTTAAGACTGGAGATACGTGACCAGGCTCGTGGCGAACGCGCCCAGCAGTGCTCGCCGAGCAAAGCGCCGGGCTCGTTCGGCCCCCTCGCGCGCTCAGAGCACGGCGAGATGGTGTTCTTCCAGCTCCCAGCGCGAAGCCTCGAACAAAGAGCGCGCCGGCACGCGATGAATTGTTTTGCCGCGGGGCCGCGCTCACGCGCGAAGACTGCAGCTACAGCGCGCGCACGCTCAACTGCAAACCTTGATACTGCGGGCCCACGAGCGGCACGAGCGAGACGTGCTGGGAGGGATGCGCGGGAGTCAAGAAGAGCAGCGCGGCTCCGCCCACGACGAACAAGCCGCCCGCGGTCAGCCCAACGACCCCGAGTGTGCTCGCGCCCCTGGCGTCGTCGCTGAGCGCGTTGATGCGCGCTTGATCGCCGCCCGCGCACCCGACACCGCTCGGGCAGATCGCGTCGCGGTCGCTGATTTTGCTGGAGCGCTTGAGCTCGAAGACCGTGCCGAGGCCGAGGCCAATTGCGCCGACGCAAATCGCCGTCCAGCCCGCGATGTGCGCGGGCGACAGTGACGTGCCGCGATCGGTGCTCGCTTCGACTGATGCTGCGGCGGGCGGCGCGGGACTTGGCGGCGCTGCGCTCGCGGGTTCGTCCGTGAGCTTGGGCACCGCGATGGATTGTGAAGCTGCGTTGCCCGCGCTGGTTACCGTGCTCTGCCAAGCGACCTTGCCGGGCGCGCTGGCCTGAATCGTGTGGACTCCAGGATCTACGGGCAGTGCCGTGCCCCACAGCGCGGAGCTAACCGGCGTTCCGTCGCGCCGCACGTCGAGGCCCGGCACGCGCGCTTCTGGCGGTACCAGGATGGAAATACGTGAGAGCTGGCTCTCGAGCGCAGCGGCGCGCTCTTTCGCGATCTGCGCGCGCGAGTCGCCACGCTGGGCTGCGAGGTCTGCAGCGTCGCGGAAGCTCGCCCACGCGCTCGCGGGCTGCCCGTTCTTGGCGTAGCAGTCGGCGAGGTGCATGAGCGCGCCGAGCTGCGGATCCAGACGGTAGCTCTCCGCGAACTTCGGGCAGGCATCGGCGAAGTGCCCGCCGGCCGCGAGCTTGCTTGCCTGGTCGAACAAGGCGACCGCCGCGTTCTTGTCGGAGTTCTGCGCGGCAGCGCTCAAGCTAACGAGCACGACGGCAAGCGCCAAGCGAAGCGAGCTGGTGCTGCGAATTCGAGCTAACCTCACAGGCGACCTCCGAGGCTGTCTTGCCCGGCCTTTGGCTTCAGGTCAACGCGTTCGATGCGAAATGTTCCCGCTAGGATGGTGCCAGGGTCGACAGGGGGCGGCATCGAGCTCGGTCAACGTTGAACGGCGACCACCACGTTGTCGAAGTACATGGAGTAGCTGCTACTCGTGACGTTGCCCGCGTTGAGACCGACGACAGCCTTGGCGGCTGTAGTCGCAGGGAAAACGGGCCCGCAACCGCTGAGTGCCGACGTGCCGTTGATGAGTACGCTCAGGCCGCCGCCGCCGCCCGTGCCTTTGAGCTCGACAGTGTTCCAAATGCCGTTCGTGAGCGCACCCGTTACTTGGCATTGGCCCAGAGCTGCGGCGCCGGAGATGATCTCCCAGGTGAGCATCAAGCCCGTGTAGCCGCCAGGCATCCAATCTTGCGCGGAGCCTTGCGTGTACTGCAAGCAAGCCGACCCGAAGCTCGACGAGTCGCCTATGGTCAGGCACATCAGATCGACTTGGCCAGTCCAGGGAGGCGTAACGCCGCCCATGCTCGGGGGGTTCAGGCGAGCGTCGATGGTGGCGCTCTTGACGGGATCCGCTCCCACGACGCTCCAGGTCAGCGTCCCCGTGCCCTGGCTCGCGTAGTCCGGCGCGGCAGGTACCGAGCCCAGCAGCGAGTTCGGAGCCGAGTAGGCCAGAGCTTTCGAGATGGCGAAGGTGCCGCCATTCGTCTTCGTCTGTGTCCAAATGGTCGTGGACGGCAGACCCGTATCGAAGTCCAAACACTGAAAATCCATTGCGGACACGCCAGGTGGCGGCACCTGAGTCGAGCAAAATCCACCCGCGCCCGCGCTACCGGCAGACCCCGCCGTGCCTGCGCTGCCGCTTGCGCCCGCAGTGCCACTCGCGCCCGCGCTGCCGCTTGCGCCCGCGCTGCCACTCGCGCCCGCGCTGCCGCTTGCGCCCGCAGTGCCGCTCGCTCCCGCGCTGCCACTCGCGCCCGCGCTGCCGGCAGACCCCGCAGTGCCCGCGCTGCCGCTTGCGCCGGCAGTGCCGCTCGCTCCCGCGGCCGAGCCGCCGGAGCCGCTCGCTCCTGCGTTGCCCGCGCTCGCGCCAGCCTTGCCGCCCGTGCCAGCGGTCACGCCTGCGCCGGAGCCGCCGCCGCTACCGTCCTGCACGACGCGATCGCTCACGCCACACGCCACGTACACGAACGAAACAACCGCTCCAGCTCCAACACAAATTCGCCGCATTGCCATGGTCGCGCTCTCCCCCTACCTTGATCCGGATCGGGCTCGAACGTCAAATGTGCCGAGGAAGTATGCGGATCTTTTGTCGTGATGGGGGTGATGCGCACGAGGCGCAGCGTTCGTCTGAAGCCAGCGGCGTCGGCGAGAAGCTCGCAAACGCGACGCGCGTTCACCGGCAAGCCATCCGCGGTGCCGTGTTGAACATA
>DASYCR010000795.1:0-2385 GCA_036500095.1 Polyangiaceae bacterium | reverse complement strand
GGTGCTCACCAGCGCGGGCTCGGGGCTCGGCGTCGTGTGCTTCATTTTCCAGGCCGCCACGCCGCCGATACCGAGCACCGCCACCGCAGTTACTGCCGCCAGCAGGGCGCCGCTGCCGCTTTTGGCTTTCTTGGGCTCGGTAAATTGCGTGACGCTGAGCCCGGTACGCGCAGTGGCGCGCAGCATGCCGTCGTCGCTCAGCTCCAGGCGCGGCGCGACGAACGCGCGTTGGTCGACCGTGACGCCCGTGAGCGTGGCGGGCGTCAAGCGATCGCCGTCGGGCACGATACCGGCGAGCAAGTCGCGCAGCTCGGCGCCCGTGCGGATGCGTTTGCTCGCGTCGCGAGAAATCGCGCGGTGCACGATCTCGGCGAGTTCGGGCGGCACCCAAGGCGCCAGGTTTTGCAAGAGCGGCAGCTCGTGCGTGAGAATGGCGGCCATCAGCTCGCCCAGCGAATCGACGTTGCCCCACGGCAGCTGCCCGCTCAGGCACTCGAACAACACGACGCCGAGCGACCAGATGTCGCTGCTCGCGTCGATATCCGAGGCGCGCTTGATCTGGTCCGGCGACATGTAGAGCGGCGTGCCCAGCATGCTGCCGGTGCGCGTGAGCCCGGGTGAGGTCTCCTGGAAGGCGTCCATTTTGACCTTGGCGATCCCGAAATCGAGCAATTTCACGACCAGCTCGCCGTTGTCGCGCTGCGTGAGGTAGAGGTTCGCGGGCTTGATGTCGCGGTGCACGATGCCTTTTTCGTGCGCCTTGGCCAGGCCCGTCGCCGCCTGGAGCATCACTTTGGTCGCCGAGAGCGGGCTGAGTGCACCCTCCCGCTTGAGCGCGTGTTCGAGGTCTTCGCCGTTCAGATACTCCATCACCATGTACGGGAAGCCGCGCGGGTCCACGCCCGAGTCGTAGATCTCGACGATGTGGTCGCTCTCCACGATGCTGCCCGCGCGCGCCTCGCGGAAGAAGCGCTTCATGATTTCCGGATTGCTGCTGTATTCGGGGCTGATGAGCAGCTTGACCGCGCAGCGCTTGAGCGTGGTCCGGTTGCGTCCCTCGAAGACGGCGCCCATGCCGCCTTGACCGAGCAGGCGCACGAGCTCGTACTTGTCGGCGATCACCTGGCCCGCCAGATTGACGTTCGGAGTCGACGCGCCGTCGAAGCTCATGACCGACGAGCATAGCGCTTAACTCGGCGCCCGGGCAGAGCTCAGTCTTCACGCATATTCTGCCGGATTTCTCGGGAAATTCGCCGGAAATGACTATGCCGAGCGCGCCCGGAGGACCGCCCGCGCGTCTGCGAGCTTGCACGCCGTTCAAGAAAAGGTGCGTGGACCTGCCTGGAAGGGCCCCGCTCACGTAACGAACTTGTGGAGCGCCCCCTCAACCAGGACGTAGGCCACCCAATGACATCGAGCTCACGCAGTTCTCGCTTCTTGATCGCGCGCACGGCCGTTTTGGTCGGCGTGACCGCGCTCGGTATCGGCTTCTCGCCGGCCTGTGGCGGAGGTGACGCGGTCACTGCCGGCGCGGGAGGTGCTCAGCCGAGCGCCGGCTCGGGCGGAATCAGCCTGGGCCTCGGCGGCACGACCGCCGCGACCGGCGGCTCTTCGAGCGCGGGCACCGCGGGTTCGGCGACCGCCGGCGGCGCGAACGGCGGTAGTAGCGGCTCGAGCACGTGCACGGGCGCGAACTGCGGCAACATGAACCCGGGTGGCATGCCGCCAGGCGCGACCTGTACGGCTCCGGCCGATTGCAGCACCGGCCGCTGCGAGCCGGTGACCGGCATGCCGACCAAGGCCTGTCTCGGCGCTTGCTTCGCGGACAACGTCGCGTGCACGAAGGCCCTGGACTGCTGCTCGACCGGTTGCAAAAACGGCAAATGCGGCGGCCTCTGCACACTCGAAGGCGACAGCTGCACGAGCAACGCCGATTGCTGTTCGGACTTGTGTCAGGGCGGAGAATGCCAAGTCGATCTGGTCAACCGCGATTGCCGTCCGACCGGCGAGAGCTGCACCAGCGGCAGCGGCAGGGGTTGCTGCAATACTTGCAATGACGCGACGTCGCGCTGCGCGTTCGGCTCGGATACCTGCTTTGCTCAGGGCGTGACGTGCACGGCGGACGCGCAGTGCTGTCACGGCATCTGCCAAAATTCCTTGTGCACCACGCCGTGCACCGCCGACACGGGCGTGTGCACGACGAACGCCGATTGCTGTACCTTCAATTGCGTGGCCGGAAAATGCGTGCCGCCCCCGCCGACCGGCGCTGGCGGCAGCGCGGGCGCTGGCGGCGCTGGCGGGACATGCACGCCGACCGGGCTGAGCTGCACGACGAACGCGCAGTGCTGCACGAACCTCTGCTTCGGCGGTTTCTGCGACGTGCAG
>DASYCR010000794.1:0-1935 GCA_036500095.1 Polyangiaceae bacterium | reverse complement strand
GCTCAAAAAAGGGACCGCGATGAGTCAGGTTTTTGCGCTGCTCGGTCATCCTGTCGGTCACTCGTTGTCGCCGGCCATTCAGCACGCGGCCTATCAGGCGCTCGGTGTCGATTGCCGCTACGAGCTCATCGACTGTCCGGATGAAGACGCCGTGCGCGCGGCGCTCGAGCGGCTGCGTCGCGCCGAGCTTTCCGGTGTCAACGTCACGGTGCCGTGGAAGCGCGTGGCGCTCGCGGCCGCCGATACGCGTCACCCAATGGCCGCGCGCGTGGGCGCTGCGAACGTGATCGCGCGCGACCAGCGAGGTAGCATCATTGCCCACAACACGGACGTTCCGGCGCTTGTCGAAGAGTTCCGTGCTCACGCCGCGAGTCTGCGGCGATTCATCGTGCTCGGTAACGGCGGGGCCGCGCTCGGCGCGGTGGCTGCGGCGTTCGAAGCCGGCGCCGAGCGTGTGCTGGTGACCGCGCGTCGCTTCGACGCCGTCACGCCGGAGACCAGCTGGCCACACGCCGCTGAGTTCAGCGCGCTCGGAGCTCGCTTGCTCGCCTGGCCGGACGGCAGCGCGCAAGCACGCTTGCTGTTCAAGAACACGCTCTCGCGAAGCGACGTAGTAGTGCAATGTACGAGCGCCGGCATGCGGGGTGCGGATCCGGGCGACGCGCTCGCGAGCCTTTTGCCGTGGGAGCACGTTCCTCGCCATACGCTTGCCTATGATCTCGTGTATTCTCCGGCTATGACCCCGTTTCTGTCTGGGGCTCGCGCTCACGGCCTGCGCGCAGAGAACGGTCTTGGAATGCTCGTCGCGCAAGCGGCGCTGTCGATCGAAATCTGGCTGTCGCGTGCGGTCCCGCGTGAACCGCTCCGGCAGGCCGCGTTCGACGCGCTCGCGGCGCGAGGCGGCGCGTGAAGCGCGCCTGGTGCGCTCGCCGTGACGGCCCTTGGCCGTTCGTCGACACCGGAGGCGAGCTCGACCCGGCCGAGCACGAGTGGCTGCACACCAACGGCGCAGGCGCGTACGCCATGAGCACGATCGCGATGATGCACACGCGCCGCCACCACGGCGCGTTCGTCGCGGCGCTCGCTCCGCCGCTCGGTCGCCACGTGATCGTGAGTCACGCAGAGACCAACGTCACCGTCGACGACGACAAGCGCACCTACCGGCTCGCCACGCACCAGTTCCCGAACGTGGCGCCCACGCCGGGCTACCGGCTCTTGCAGAGCTTTGCGCAAGATCCGCTGCCGCGCTGGGTGTTCAAGATCGGTAAAGACTTGCTGGAGCGCTCGATGTGCCTCGTGCGCGGTCAAAACGCGATGATTATTGGCTACACTTGGCGCGGCCGCGCCTCGGCGCGGCTCAGCTTGCGGCCGCTGATGCCGCTACGACCCGTGGACAAGCTGATGGTCGAACACGGCGCGATGAATCAGGTGGTCGCGCTGCGGGGCGGAGCGGTGGAAGTGCAACCACTGCACGAGCTGCCGCCGGTGCTGTTCGGGCACGAGGGCGTGTTCATGGGCTCGCCGGATTGGTGGCGTCGCTTCGAGTATCTGGCGGATCGCGCGCTCGGGGGCGACTTTCAAGAAGACATGTGGACGCCCGGGATCTTCGAACTGCAGCTCGAGCCGGGTAAGACAGCGTATCTCACGGCGGCCGTCGGCGCGCTGCCGAGCGGCTCGCCCGCGGATCACATGGCGGAGACGCGCGAGTTTTTACTCGCCCAGGATCCGGGGCCGAGCCGTTCGCCGGCGCTGCGCGTGCTGTTCACCGCCGCCGAGCAATTTTGCGTCGAGGATTGCAAGGAGCCTGCGATTTTGGCGGGCTACCCGTGGCACGCGATTTATTCGCGCGATCTCCTGCTGTCGATCATCGGCCTGCACATCCGGCGCGACCGGTTGGATCTGGCGAGCCGCGCGCTCCGCACGTTGCTCGCGCAT
>DASYCR010000793.1:0-1627 GCA_036500095.1 Polyangiaceae bacterium | reverse complement strand
TGGATGGTCACGGGGGCCGGCGTGATCGTCCTAGCCTTCGGCGCCGCGTTTCGCTGTCGGCGCGAACGTCTGTGTTCGCGCGCCGACGCCGCGTTTCGCCCTTCGCCGTCGCAATGCGACGCGCCACGACGTTACGGCTGGAAAATCACGATGCCTTCGGGCGGGCGAAATAGGATTTTGCCGGTTTCGCCGGGGCAACCCCAGCACGTGCTCCAATGCAAACGCGGGCGGATCGAGTCGCTGTAAGCGAACGCGACCGGGCCGGGCTCATTTTTCATCAGAAAGCTGGCGGCCACCGCATAGTCGTCGTCCCCCAGCACGTATAGTGCGGCCACGAAGGCGTTGTTGTCGCCAGATTTCCCGGACACGAGTAGAAATTCGGCGCCTGCAGTCGGGCGCCAAACCAGCGGTGCGACGGTGAACTCGAAGCCCTTCTTATCGCCGGGGCCACGTGACACGACGGTGTTGGCCGCGTCGGGCTCGCGATAAAATTTCACGCGATCGATGTTGGCCGTGTGCGGATCGCTCTGAAAGACTTTCTCCAGGCGCTCGCTGCTGATTTTCGCGTGCGCGAAGGTCTCACCGAGCTTCGGCTCGGGCACGATGGCGGCATTGGGGGCGCCCTTACAACAGCGAAACCCGAGGTCGGCCGCGCTGGTGCTTGCGTCGAGCGTGCGTCGAGCGGCGCAGCGGTGCTCGGGCCCGGGCGCGTTCGGGGCCGCGCCGCGCACCAACGCGCGCGCGGCGGCGTTGTCTTTGCCGGGCACTTCGCTGCCGACCCACTCCCGCAAATTGGCGCCCAAACCCAGGACATCGAAGCCGGAGGCGCAGCTCGCGGGCTCACTTTCACAGCGCGCGTCGAAGCTCGCTCCGCTCGCATACATGGTGCTCGCGGGGCCCTTGCATGCGCGCTCCCATTCGAGCTCGGTGCACAGGCGTTCGCCGCGCTCCGAGCAGGCGCGCTTGGCTTCTTCGCGCGTGACGTTGGTCTTCGGCGGAAGCTTGGGATCGTTCGGGTACGCCAAGCGATCGATCTGAAATGGCCCGAGCTCGATCGAGCTCTGCCGCGGCTCGAGCTCCGGGTTGCGCCCCGGATCACCGGGGCGGCTGCCGACGCTGAAGCTCCCGCCGGGAACGTCGACTCGTTCGTTGGCCAGGGGCTCGGCCACCTTTGGTCTGGGCGCTTCTCGGCCGGACGCGCTGGCCCGCGCAGAGCTCGCAGGCTTGAGCATGGCGTCGGGGTGCGACTTCGCGCACGCCGGCAGCGCGATCATGAGCGCCAAGAGCGAGAGCCGAAGAAACACGGCGCGAGCTTCCCTCGGAGTTAGCTCGGCAAGCAAGCGCTCTGCCGCTTTTTGCCGCGCGATTTGGCCTATTTCCAATTTTTGTTAAGCTTGGCACGTGTCCACACCCGAGCGCCCTCGTCCAGCCGCGGACCTGCCGGCGCGCCTAGCGCTCGTTCTCGCGGGGGAGGAGCCCGCGGCGCGCCTGCGCGAGGCACTTTCGCGCTGCCAGCTGCCGGAGACAGCGCGCGATCGTCTGCTCGTACAGGCTCCGTCGCTTGGAGAGCGCGGACGGCGACGCGAACCGCGCGCGTCGAGCTGTGAGCTCCAGCTCGCGCTCGGCG
>DASYCR010000792.1:0-3103 GCA_036500095.1 Polyangiaceae bacterium | reverse complement strand
GACGCGAACGAAGACATGGAAGTCGTGCTCGTGCCGCGCGCCGAGATCCCCGAGCTGGTCGAGAGCGGCGAAATCGTACACGGCGTGCACATCGCCGCGCTATTGCTGGCGTTGCGACGCGGCTGGCTGTGAGTCTGTGTTTTGCAGCGCGTCGAGCACGCGCGCGAGCTCCGGCGCGAGCGGTGCCTCGAGGGTGAGCGCGTTGCCGCTATGGCTGAGCTCGATCCGCGCGCAATGTAGAAAGCTTCGATCGAGGCCATAGCGCTGCTCGAAATGGCGATTCGAGGGCGCGTGGCCGTGCCGCGCGTCGCCGAGTAGCGGGTGACCGATGCTGGCGAGATGGCGGTGGATCTGCTGGGCGCGCGGCTGTTCGGGCTGCACGCGCAGCAGACTGTGCGTGCCGCACACGGAATCCCGGACGTAGCGCGTGCAGGCTTTTTCGGCGCTCGCGCCGTCCTTCAACGCTCGCGCGATACGACCCTTTTCGTGGGTCACCCCGCGCGCGAGCGCCAGATACGTCTGCTTGCCCGCGGCGAGGGCGGACAAGACCTCGGGCAGCGCGCGTGGGGTACGCGCGAACAGGCACACGCCGCTCGTGCCCAGTTCGAGCCGACCCGCGGGTATGGCTCCCTCGGCTCGAGGCAGCGAGCGGACGCGCGCGAGCAGCGCGTGTGCGTGCTCGCCAGTCGGCGCAACAGGCTCGTAGCCGGATTTTATGACGGCGATCAACGCATCGTCGGCGTGGATCACGGTCGGAGCGGGCACCGGTCCGCGGCTCGCGATCGCCAAAGCCTCGACCGCGTCGCTCTGCGGGATCATGTCGAACGGTGCGAGCTCGTTCAACTGGAAGCCGAGCAACGCCAGATGCGACAGGTCGCGCGCGAGCGTTTCCGGCTGGCAAGAAACATAAACGAGCAATGACGCCTGCAGCGTCGAGAGCGCGCGCCGCACGTCCGGCGTGAGTCCTGCGCGCGGCGGGTTGACGACCACCGCGTCAAATCGCTCGCCGCGCGCGGCGAGCTCGCTCGCGACGCGCTGAGCGGTGCCGCCGAGGGCGCTGAAGGCGAGCTTTTGCTCGTGCGCTGCCAGTTCGCCGTGCTTCAGCGCCGGAGCGAAGGCTTCTACCGCCGTGACGTCGAAGCCGCGCGCCGAGAGCCGCAGCGCGAGCGAGCACGAGCCGGCGTAGAGCTCGAGCACGCGACGGGCGCCGCGCTCGCGCAGCGTTCGTTCGATGCGCGCGTGCAGCCGCGCGGCCTGACCCAGATGCGCTTGGGTGAACGAGCCGTGACTGACGAGCTCGTACGGCGCGTCCGCCGTCACATGGTGCGGTTCTCGGTCGCTGCCCGAGAGTACGCGCGGCTCGACGCCGAGCAGGAGCGGCGATTTTGCGCGATGAGTGCTGAGCGCCACACCGACGACGTCCGGCGCGCGCCGCGCGAGTTCTTGCGCGAGTTCCTCGGCGGGAAGCGTAGGAGAGCCGTCCGGGACGACCAACGTGACCAGCACGCCGCGGTCGACGACCCTCAGATCGACCGCGTGCAATAGTGCCGTGCCGCGGATGAGCTCGCGGAGCACCGCCGTCACGCGCGACAAAGCGGGCGCGAGCACGCGGCAATCGGGAACGTCGACCACCTCGTGGCTGCCGCGCGCGAACAGGCCGAGTTCGCCCTGGCCGCTCACCGCCAGCTTGCTTCGCACCCGGTAACCGACCGTGGGCGTCGCGGCCTGGGTCGGTTCGATCGCCGGCGCGCCGAGCTCCGTGTAGGCCGCCGCGGCCCTGACGACGGCGGCGCGTTTCAGCTCGAGTTGCTCGCCGTAGGATTTTTCCCAAAGCGCACAGCCCGAGCAACGCGCCGCGTGCGGGCAATCCAAGTGCTCGCTAGGCGCGCCGGGCGACTGGGCCGTCATCTCGCGACAATCTTGGCACAGCTCTTCACGAAAGCGTGGTGTAAGCTCGCCGGGAAATGAGCGAACAGCGGACGAGCGAACCGATGGCGCGTGCAGCGCTGCCGCGCACGGTGGTCGCGCTCGGGGTGGTTCGCTTCGAAAGCAAGAACCTCGAGCGGCGCTGGTTCGCCGACGTCTACCACTTCATGATGGGCATCTCGTGGGCGGTGCTGCTCGGCCTGTTCTTCCTGGTCTACATCGCGACGAACGCGCTGTTCGCCGGGCTGTACTTGTTCGGTGACGGGGGGATCGAGCACGCGCGCTCGGGCTCGTTCGCGGACGCGTTTTGGTTCAGCGTGCAGACGTTCGCGACCATCGGCTACGGCGGCATGGCGCCCGCGACGCCTTACGCTCACGTCTTGGTCACGCTCGAGGCGTTCATCGGCATGATGAGCATCGCGCTCGGTACCGGCATCGTATTTGCCAAGTTTTCCCGGCCGCGCGCGCTGATCAAATTCAGCAAGAAGATGGTGGTGCACGTGCGCAACGGCCGGCGCGTGCTCGAGTTCCGCTTGGCCAACCAGCGGCGAAGCTCGTTGAGCGACACCGGCATGAAACTCAACCTAGTGTACGACGAAGTCACCAGCGAGGGCTTACCCATGCGGCGCTCTCTGCCGCTCGAGCTCGAGCGCGCGCACATGCCGCTGATGGCGCTGGCCTGGAACGTGATTCACGTGCTCGACGAGCGGAGCCCGCTGCACGGCCTGACCAGTGAAACCGCCACGCAGCGCATGGTGGGCATCATCGCGATGCTCAGCGCCCACGACGAGACGATGGCGGAGACGGTGCGTGCCCGCCAATTCTATCAGGCCCAGGATCTCGCGTTCGACTGCCGTTTCGTCGACATGATCTCGCGCGGCGAAAACGACGTGATCGTGATCGATCACGGCCTGCTCGACGAGTTGCGTCCGCTCGGCGCGCTCTCGTCGCCCGCCGAGCTACCGGTCGTGACGAGCCAAGATGGATAAAGAGGAGTTCTTGAACGGCATCGCGCGGCGCCTCGGCCGCCCGCGCGTTCAGCGCGCCCCCGAGCGCAGCGTGATCGGCGTGCCGGACTTTCATCGCCAAGCGCCGCTCGCGGGTGAGGACGAGCTCATCGGCCGCTTTTGCGCGGAGCTCGCCAGCGTCGGCGCGGAGGCCAAGGTCGTCCGCTCGC
>DASYCR010000791.1:0-4166 GCA_036500095.1 Polyangiaceae bacterium | reverse complement strand
GATCAAGAGCGAGCACATCGCGCGCGTGAGCGACGTCGGCACGCTCGAAACGGGCGAGCCGTACATGGTGATGGAGTACCTCGAGGGGGAAGACCTCGGGCAGTGGCTCACGCGGCGCGGCGCATTGCCCGTCGAGCAAGCGGTGGAGTTCGTGATTCAGGCATGCGAGGCGCTCGCGGACGCGCACTCGCTCGGCATCGTGCATCGGGACTTGAAGCCCGCGAACCTGTTTTCTCTGCGCCGCTCGGATGGGCTACTCGCGATCAAGGTCTTGGATTTTGGGATCTCGAAGGCGTCTCTCGGCGCCGCGGGCTCGGACCTCGACGTGACAAAAACCGCGACCGTGATGGGTTCGCCGCTCTACATGTCGCCCGAGCAGCTCGAATCCGCGCGCAACGTCGACGCGCGCGGCGATATCTGGGCTCTCGGCGCCGTGCTGTACGAGCTCGTGAGCGGACAACCGCCGTTCATGGCGGATTCGCTACCGGGGCTCATCCTCCAAATCACGCAGAAGCAGCCGGCCTCGCTGCGCGGCTTGCGGCCGGACATTCCGGCCGCGCTCGAGCTCGTGATCGCGCGCTGCCTGGAGAAGGATCGCGCCAAGCGCTACCCGAACGTCGCGGAGCTCGCGCAAGCGCTCGTCGAATTTGGACCGAAGCGCGCGCGGCCGTCGGTGGAACGCGCGATGCGCGTGATCCAGGCCGCGGGGCTCTCGGTGAGCGCCTTGGCGTTGCCCCCGTCGTCCGATCGCCGCAGTGACGCTGCAGGCGCGCCGGTCGCGGCTTCGAGCAACGTGGGCACACAGTCGTCCTTCGGGCAAACGGATCCGCCGAAGCGAGAGTCGAGTCGCGGCGTGCTTTATGCGCTCGTCGCGGTGCTCGTGCTCGGTGGTGTGGGCGCTCTGGTGTTTTGGCAACGCGCATCGGCGAAGTCGGCCAGCGCCGAGCTCGCACCGGCTTCAAGCGTCACCGCGGTCGCGACGACTCCGCTATCCGTTGCTCCCGCGCTCCCGGCCGCCGCTTTGCCCGTCATCACTCCCGAGCCGTTCGCGCCAGCCGCGGGGGAACCGCCCGCGCCGGCCAGCGCGACCCCAGTGGCGCCAACCGCCGCACCCAACAACCCAAAATCACCCACAAAACGGCCTGTTTCCGGCAAACCTGCGCCGGAGCCCGCCGCCAAGTCCGCGGCGCCCGCCGCGAAGCCAGCGCCCGCGCCCAAATCCAACGCACCCGCCAAGAACTCACTGAACGGTTTGATCGAGGATCGCCAATGAAATACACGACGCTCACTCTCTCACTCGCTACACTCGGCCTCTTCGCTCCCTTCACGGCGCACGCCGGCGATGCGACGCTCGCCGAGGCGCTGTTCCGCGACGGCAAGGCGCTGATGGATTCGGGTGACTTGCAGCACGCCTGTCCGAAGCTCAGTGAAAGCTTCACGCAAGATCCGGCCACTGGCACGCTGCTCGCGCTCGCGCTGTGCTTCGAGAAGAGCGGCAAGCTCGCGAGCGCGTGGTCCACGTACAGCCAAGTCGCGTCCCGCTCGCATCAGGAAGGGCGCGCCGACCGCGAGCAAGCAGCGCGTGAACGCGTGAGCGCCCTCGAACCGCGCCTGTCCAAGCTCATCGTCCAAGTGCCGCCGGAAGTCGCGAACCTGTCCGGCCTGGTCGTGAAGCGCGACGGACAACAGACGAACAACGCCGTGTGGGGCAGCGCGCTGCCCGCCGATGCAGGAGCGCACACCATCGACGTCAGCGCGGACGGCAAAAAGCCCTGGCATGCAGACGTGACGCTGGGCGCCGAAAACGACGCAAAAACCGTGGCCGTGCCCGCGCTCGAAGACGCTCCCGCCGCTCCGCAGTCGGCCTCGCCACTCGGCGCGACCGCGAGCGCGACGCCGAATCCTTCCGAGTCTCCCGCGTCGTCGCCGAGCAGCGCGTCGTCGAGCCCGCTGCGCCCGATCGGGCTCGTAGCCGGCGGCCTCGGCGTCGTTGGCATCGGCATCGGCGCGGTCTTCGGACTCAAAGCCAAGAGCGCGAACACGAGCTCCAAAGCCAACGGCCACTGCGACGCGACCGGCTGCGACGCGACCGGCAAGAGCCTACGGAACGACGCCTTCAGCGACGCGGGCATATCGACCGCGCTCTTCATCGCGGGCGGCGTACTCGTCGCGGGCGGCGTGACGCTCTATCTCGTCGGCGGCAAAAAGAGCGAGACCTCGGCCGCGACCCTCGCGCTCACGCCGAGCGCGAGCAATACGGGCGCGGGGCTCTGGCTGCACGGAGGATTCTGAGCGTGAATCCACAACGCAGAACTCGCGTTCTCTCGGGAACACTGCTGCTCGGCGCCGCGCTCTGGGCGAGCGCTGGGTGCAGCAGCTTGCTCGGGTTGGATAAGGCGAAGGATCGCGCGGTCGATGCGGGGGACGGCTCCATCCCGTGCACGCTGAACTCGGACTGCACGGCCCTACCGGGTGACGTGTGCTTGTTCTCGCGCTGTAGCGTGCCCTGTCACACGGACGTGGATTGCACCTCGCCCGGCGCGTCGCGCTGTTTGCAGACGGACATGGGCACCGCGTGCGTGTCCGAGACTCAGACGGGCTGTGGAGCCGACGGTGGTCAACAGTGTCCTAGCGGCACCGCGTGCGCGAACGGAGCGTGCTTCGGCCTGTGCACGGGCACAGCGACGTGCGCTGACGGTCACGCCTGTATGAGCGGAGTCTGTAATGGTCCGACCGTGGACGGCGGTAGTTCGGGTGCCGGTGGCGCTTCGGGCGCGGGGGGCACGTCGGGCACGAGTGGCAACTCTGGTGTTGGCGGTGCGTCGGGTGCTGGCGGGAATGGCGCAAGCAGCGGCGCCGCCGGCGCGGGAGGCACGGGCGGAGGCCCCGCTTGCGGCAACGGCCTGATCGAAGGCACCGAGCAGTGCGATGACGACAACACCGACTCGGGAGACGGCTGCAGCAGCACGTGTCGCTTCGAATCGGGCTGGGATTGCGAACAAGGCGAGCCAACCGTGTGCTTGGCCATTTGCGGGGACGGCGTGCTCGTAGGACCGGAAGCAAAGTCTGGTGGCTGCGACGATAAGAACAAGCAGTCGGGCGACGGCTGCGACGCCGCATGCCGGGTGGAAACTGGCTACGCATGCAGTGGAAAACCATCGACGTGCGCGAAGACCTGCGGCAACGGCACGGTGGATACCGGCGAGACTTGCGACGACGCCAACACGACAGCGAGCGACGGCTGCACCTCGTGCCAGATCGACACAGGCTATACCTGCGACATCACGCAGTCGCCGTCCAAGTGCAGCGACATCGACGAGTGCATGCTGGGCACGGACAACTGCAGCTCGAATGCGACGTGTGCGAATACGCCGGGGTCGTTCACCTGCGCGTGCAAGAGTGGCTATGCCAGTCCCGATAACGGAGTGACGTGCTCGGACGTCGACGAGTGCGCGTCCGATGCCACGAATAACTGCAGCACGAACGCGACGTGCACGAATACGCCCGGGTCGTTCAGCTGTGCGTGCAAGAGCGGTTACACCGGCGCTGATAAGGGTGTGACGTGCACGGACATCAACGAGTGCACGAGCAGCGCGCCGCCATGCACGGGCGCGAACATGACGTGCAAGAACACACCCGGGAGTTACACCTGCGGATGCAAAGCCGGGTACATGATGAGCTCCGGAGCGTGCGTACCAGTTCCATCTTGCACCGCTCTGACCGCAAATTGCGGGGGGTCGGCGAACGACTACTGCTGCGCGGCCCCCACCGTGACGGGCGGTAACTTCACGCTCGGCGGCACGTCAGGCACTACATCGGCGACCATTGCGACGTTCGCGCTCGACAAATATGAAGTGACGGTGGGTCGGTTTCGAAAGTTCGTGGCTGCGTACGCTGGTCCGCCGCCCGCAAACGCCGGAGCCAACGCGTTGATTGCGAACAGCGGCTGGCAGTCACCGGCTTGGGATAGCTCGATTGCAGCTAGCGCGAGCGAGCTCACGAGCGAGCTCACGATGGCCCTGCAGTGCGGCAAGACCTATCAAACCTGGAATGCGTCCGGCACCAACGATGGGCTGCCCATGAACTGCGTGGATTGGTACGAAGCGTTTGCGTTTTGTGCGTGGGACGGAGGGCGTCTACCGACAGAAGCGGAATGGGAGTTCGCA
>DASYCR010000790.1:0-5817 GCA_036500095.1 Polyangiaceae bacterium | reverse complement strand
TCATTTGTGCACCGATCCCAGCAAGGTCGACTGGCACATCGGTCACGCCGAGTGTTTGAGTCCCGACTACGGCGGGCTGTGGGACGCGGCGCACCAAGTCTGCAAACCAAAGTCGCGCGATTGCCTGGCTTGGGCGCGCTTCTACGCGGGCGGGCTCACGTACTACGGCGGCTTCATCGGCGCGTCGTTGGCGGCCTGGTACTTGCTGCGAGCCGACCGTTTTCCATTTTGGAAAGCAGCGGACATGGCCGGCATGGTCGTGCCGCTCGGACTCGGCTTCGGTAGGATCGGTTGCCTGCTTGCGGGCTGTTGCTTCGGCAAGCCGACGAGCTCGGCGCTTGGCCTGGTATTCCCCCCCGACAGCCCAGCCAGTGAGTTCGAGTTCAAAGCCAAGCTCCTGCATTCGATGAGCGAGCCCTCGCTGCCGGTGCATCCAACGCAAATCTACGAGTCGGGCGCGTCGTTCTTGATCGCGGCTTTCTTGATGCTCTACTTGCACGGCAGAAAGCGTTACGACGGGCAGGTGTTCCTGGCGTTCGTGGCGCTCTATGCGACAGCGCGTTTCGTGCTCGAATTCCTGCGCAGCGACGACCGCGGCGGTCTGCTCGGTTTGAGCACTTCGCAGCTGATCGGCATCCTGCTCGTCGGCGTTGCGACCGCGCTGCATCGGGCGCTCAGCGGCCGGGTCGCGCCGGCCTCGCCTCCACCGAGCTCGCCTGCCGTGGTAAGCTGAGCGCGCATGGCGCCAATTTGGGCTCGTGACGCGCATAGTTGGCCAGCGCCCTGGCTCCTCTTGAGCCTCGCGCTCGGCGGCTGTCAGAGCGACAAGACCGCGCCGTTCACCGGTGATTGCTCGGGCGATCCGGTGCTGTGCAGTCCGCATCCCGGTGGAGTCGGCGGAGGTCAACGCGGCGACGCAGGCTTCGACGCGGCCCTCGTGGACGGCGGCCCGCTCGGTACTTTGACCGGCAATGTGCTCGTCTTAGCCGACGACTTGGTGACGGCCGCGACGTATCCCAGCCCGGCAACCGTGCAGGCCGACGGAGCCACCACCGCTACCGTGACCGCCCCCTGGGACGGCACCACGCCGTACGTCTTGACCGACGTAAAGCAGGAAGTCCAAAATTGGGTCGGCGCGAAGCCCGCAAACACCGCGGACGATCCGCTGTGGACATTTCTGCCCGTTCCGACGGACTCGGCGACCACGCAGAACCTGTTTCTCGTGCGCGGCAGCACGCTGGACGCCATCTTCGACGTGCTGACGGCGCGGCCCACGCGAAACACGGCGCTCGCTCAGATCGTCGTCAGCTTCTTCAGCGTGTCGACGCAGGCGCCCATCAGCGGCCTTACTGCGACACTCCTTCAGTCCGAGGTAGGCGCATACGCCAACGCCGCGAGCTGGACCGACGTTCCGGGCGCGACTACCGACAACACGGGCACCGTCGTATTCGCGAACGTGGGCACGGGCGCTCCAGCCATCATCACGCTCGGCGGGACCCGCAGTGGCACGGCGAGCGTGCAAGTCGTGGCGGGGGCGGTGTCGCTCGCGTCTTTCTCGCTGACTCCGTGAGCGCGGCGCAGCGCGTTTTGGCTCGGCTGGCGCGCTCGCGCCGGGTCTGATAAACAGCGCCCGTGGCGAAGCTGATCGACGGCAAATTGATCGCGCAAACGGTCCGCGCCGAGGTGGCGAGCGGCGTCGCGGATTTCAAAACCTCCCACGGCCGCGCCCCCGGTCTGCACGTCGTGTTGGTCGGCGACGACTCGGCATCGGCGGTCTACGTGCGCGGCAAAGAGCGCGCTGCCGAAGAAGTGGGCATCGCCGGGCGCGTGCATCGCTTGCCGGCGACGACCAACGAGTCGTCGTTGCTCGGCCTCGTCCGCGAGCTGAATCAGGCGGCGGAAGTCGACGGCATCTTGGTCCAATTCCCGGTGCCCGCCGGGATCTCGCAGCAGCGCGTGATCGACACCATCGACCCCGCCAAAGACGTCGACGGTCTTCACCCAGTCAGCGTGGGCGCGCTCTGGACTGGCTTGCCAGGGCTCGTTTCCTGCACGCCGCGCGGCTGTATGCGCCTGTTGCTCGAAGCGAAAGTCGAGCTCACAGGTGCCCGCGCGCTCGTCGTCGGCCGCAGCAACCTGGTGGGTAAGCCGATTTCGGCGCTGCTGCTCGCGGCCCACGCGACGGTCACGATGGCTCACTCGCGCAGCAAGGATCTACCCGCCGTCTGTCGAGAGGCGGACGTGCTCGTCGCTGCGGTCGGTCGCGCAAAGATGATTCAGGGCTCATGGCTCAAGCCGGGCGCGGTCGTGATCGACGTGGGCATGAACCGCGACGAGCACGGCAAGCTTTGCGGAGACGTCGATTTCGCATCCGCCGAGCCGATCGCCTCCGCGATCACGCCGGTCCCCGGCGGGGTCGGCCCGATGACGGTCGCGATGCTGCTCGAAAACACGCTGCTCGCCGCGCGCGCCCGGCTGGCGCGCTAAAAAATCATTTCGGATAGCGCTGCGGGTCGATGCGAGCGGCCGCGCACAGCGCGTCGAACGCGCGATCGGTTGCGCGCACGAGCTCCTGCTCACTGCCTGCATTTTCGATGACGTAGTCCGCGCGGCGTGCCTTTTCTGCGAGGGGCATTTGTGCTGCCACGCGAGCGCGCGCGTCCTGCTCTGACAAGCCATCGCGTTGCATGATTCGTGGCAGGCGCTGCGCGAGCGGCGCGTCTACGACCAGGATCGGTGAGAGCTCGTGCTCGAGGCCGACCTCGAACAGCAGGGGCACCTCGTAGCCGCAGAGCGGCTCGCCAAGCTTGGCCAGTCGCTCGAACTCCTCGTGCGCCGCCCCGCGGACCGCCGGGTGCACGATGGTGTTGAGCCGTCGGCGATCCGACTCCCGCGCGAAGACGCGTGCCCCGATCTTGGCGCGATCCAGCGAGCCGTCCGCGAGCTGCATGTCGCTACCGAACGCCGCCAAGATCGCCGCCAGCGCGGGCGACCCCGGCTCGACCACGGCACGTGCCAGTTGGTCCGCGTCCACCACTGGAACGCCGCGGCCTCGCAGACGCTTCGCCACCGCGCTCTTACCCGAGCCAATGCCGCCAGTGAGCCCAAAGATGACCACGCGCTCTATCCTAGAGCCTGAAAGCTTACCGGGAAAAAGTACGGGGCTGGTCCTGCGACGCGGAGCGGGTCAAAGTGCCGCCCGACCGTGGCGAGCAGCCGTCAAGACGCACATTGGGTAGCTATCGGCGTGGCACTGGCCATGCACGCGGGCGCATCGGCCGCTGCGGGCGACCCGCCGCCGCAGAGCGCGCTCGAGCACTCCGCGGCGGCCCGACCCGTGGTGCGTTTTCGCTTCAACGCGGGCGCTCCGTTGCTCGCTCCAGCGGGTGTCGGAGCAGACGGCTTGATCGTCGTTGGGACGGCAGATGGCTACGTGCACGCGCTCCACGCGGACGGCAGCTACGACTTTAGCCTAACGGTTCACGGAGCAGTCAGTCACGCGCCGCTCGTAACGCCCGCGTTGGTCTTCGTCGCAACGAGCGCGGATCGAATCTACGCAATCACACGCGAAGGCACCGTGGCTTGGGTATTCGCTGCGCCCGCCGGCATCGAGAGCGAGCTCGCGCTGGGCTCGAGCGGCCTCACTTATTTTCTCGGTCGAGACCGGCACCTATACGGCGTGACGGTGCACGGTAGCGTCGCCTTGCGCTTACCCACAGGGGACGTGAGCGCAGGCCCCATCGTTGCGAAGGACGGCGCGGTCTGGCTTGGTACCTCGGCCGGCGACCTACTCAAGCCGGGCCTAGCCGGCAGTGTTCACGTTCCGCTCGGAGCGCCGGTAAATATGGGGCTCAGCGTCGATGGCGCGCTCTACTGGCTCGCTGGGCAAGAGCTCGTGCGAACGGCCGACTCTGGCAGTGTCCGATACCGCGTTTCGGGGATTGCCCGAACGGCAGGGCCCGCTTCGGTGACCACGCAAGGCGATTGCCTGTGGCTCGACGACGCAGGCAAGGCGATCGAACGGCTCTCACCCTGCGCTCGACCCGGGGCGCGCCCAGCGCTCGGACCCAATCGCGAACTCCTCTTGCCCACTGACGACGGCGGGCTCTCGATCGCCACGCCGAACGGCATCACGCGCATCACGATCGCCGCATCTCGGGTCCTCACGCCGATTTGGTCGAACGCAGCGCAGCAGGTGATCGCCTGCGCGCGTGAGGGCCTCGTGGTCGGGGTGGAGCTCGCGGGCCTCAAGCTGAAGTCGATCGGAGGCCATCCGGCCGCAAATTCTGCTATGTGAGCCACTTCCATGGCATACGATCACAGGGCCATCGAACCGCGCTGGCAGAAGGTTTGGGCGGATCGGCAGACTTTCAAGGCGGAGCGTCGCCCGGGCCGGCCAAAGTACTACGTGCTCGACATGTTCCCGTACCCGTCCGGGTCCGGTCTGCACGTGGGTCACGCCGAAGGCTATACGGCGAGTGACGTCGTCGCGCGCTACAAGAAGATGTGCGGCTTCGACGTCCTTCACCCGATGGGCTGGGACGCGTTCGGCTTGCCTGCGGAGCAGCACGCGCTGGTAACGGGACAGCACCCCGCCGTCACCACGGCAGCCAACATCGCCGAGTTTCGACGGCAGCTCAAGGCGCTCGGCTTCGCCTACGATTGGTCGCGCGAGATCGACACGACCGACCCGGAATACGTGCGCTGGACGCAGTGGATTTTCCTCAAGCTGTTCGAGCGAAATCTGGCATTTCAGGCCGAAATTCCGGTCAATTGGTGCCCGGAGCTGGGCACCGTGCTCGCCAACGAGGAAGTGATCGACGGCCGCAGTGAGCGCGGCAACCATCCGGTCGTGCGCCAACCGCTGCGCCAATGGCAGCTGCGGATCACGGCCTATGCCGATCGCTTGGCGAGCGACCTCGCTCCGCTCGATTGGCCCGAGACCAAACAGAAGCAGCGCGATTGGATCGGCAAGAGCGAAGGCGCGGAGGTCGACTTCCCGCTGCAAGGCCGCCCGGAGAAATTGACGGTGTTCACTACGCGTCCGGACACCTTGTTCGGCGCGACGTACATGGTGATCGCGACCGATCATGCGCTCACTCTGTCGCTCACGACGGAACCTCAAAGGGCAGAGGTCACGGCCTACGTCGACGCCGCGTCGCGTAAGAGCGATCTGGAGCGCACCGCGCTCAACAAGCAAAAAACCGGGGTATTTACAGGCTCTTTCGCGATAAATCCGCTAACCAAGACCGAGATCCCAATCTACACCGCGGACTACGTGCTCGGCGCCTACGGCACGGGTGCGATCATGGCCGTTCCAGCGCACGACGCGCGGGACTTCGAGTTCGCGCGCAAGTTCGAGTTGCCGGTGATCGAGGTGGTGAGCCCAGACGGGTCACTTCACGACTCGCTCAGCGACCCGTACCTCGAAGACGGCCTCGCGGTGCGCTCTGGCCGCTTCGACGGCATGGCCACGGCGCAAGCCAAGGTCCGCATCATCGCGTTCCTCGAGAGCGAGGGCATCGGTCGTCGCCGACAAAACTACAAACTGCGGGATTGGGTCTTCAGCCGCCAGCGCTACTGGGGTGAACCGATCCCCATCTATTTCCCGGTGAAAACCAGCGGAGATCCTCGGCGCGGCGACGCCTTCGAAATCGACTACGGCAAGCCCATCCCGCTGAGCGAGCGAGAGCTCCCGCTGCGCTTGCCCGAGCTCAGCGATTATCACCCTGGAGATCCCCAAGGCCCGCTGGTGCGCGCCACCGATTGGCGTTTCTTCCAGAAGGACGGTCAGTGGTTCGCGCGTGAGACGAACAC
>DASYCR010000789.1:0-13318 GCA_036500095.1 Polyangiaceae bacterium | reverse complement strand
ATTGCCGAGTTGGATGAGCGCGTGCGAGAGCTGGAGGTTGGCTTGCGGGCTGTGCGCCGCGTCGCTCTTGTACTTGAGCGACTCGCGGAAGGCTTGGGTGGCTTCGTGCCAGCGCGCCATGCGGATGTGATCGACGCCGGTCTGGTAGGCGATCAGCGATAGTTCGTTCTTGGCGCGCTCGAAGGCGGCGTCGAACACGGCGTGCTCGGTCGGCGTGAGGTCGAGCTTGACCACGTCCGGGTACGCCGCGATCAGCTCCTGGCGTTTGCTCTGCACGATCAGCTGATAGAAGTCGGCGGCCTGGCGGCTCGAGCGCTTGGCGGCTTCGTCGCGCTCTTGCGCGGCCTTGACGTCCTTTTGCAAGCTCTCGAGCTGCTCGAGTTTCTCTTTCGTCTCGGCCTTGACGTTGTCGAGCCGGATGTCCCAGGCGAGCTTCACGATCACCAGCAAGACGGCGATGGTCACGACGTATGCCGTCGCGCTGCTGAACACGACCTTGCGCTCGGCGCCCTGCTGGCGCTTGGAGATGCTCTTGAGGTCGGCGGCCAGCGCGTTGACCAGGTTGTTCGTCTTGATCGTGAGCGCGCGGCTCTCCACGATTTCCCGCTTGATCTCCTCGAGCTCGTACTCGTTCATCGCCACGCACTGAAGTATCCCCGCCGCCTCAGGCGGGCAAGTGGCCAGAATTGCCGCCCTTTCGCCAGGGGCCCACTCCGAGGTTGAAGGCAGGCCGATCCCTCGCTAAGAGCTGCGCGGGCTTCCGGTCCACAGCGGACCCTGCCCGACTCCGGCAGCCGGGCTTGTTTTCGAGGAACCATGGATACCAGCGACATTCGCAAAGGCTTGAAGCTCTTGATGGACGGTCAGCCGTACGTCGTGACCGATTTCCAGTTCGTGAAGCCCGGCAAGGGTCAGGCCTTCACGCGCACGAAGCTCAAGAACATGCTCAACGGCGGCTCCATCGAGCGCAACATCCGCTCCGGTGAAAAGCTGGAAGCGGCGGACGTCGAAGACCGCACGCTGCAGTACATCTACCAAGAAGGCGAGATGTACGTGTTCATGAACTCGCAGACCGGCGATCAAGTGAGCGTGCACCAAGACGTGGTCGGCGACGACAAAGGCTTTTTGATCGACGGCATCGACGTCACGATTACCATCTACAACGGCAATCCGGTATCGATCGTGCTGCCGCCGCACATCATCGTGAAGATCACCGAGACCGAGCCGGGCGCCAAGGGCGACACGGCCACCAACGTGACCAAGCCCGCCAAAATTTCGACCGGCGCCAGCGTGAACGTGCCGCTCTTCATCGGCGAAGGCGATTGGATCCGCGTCGACACGCGCACGCGCAGCTACCTCGAGCGCTCCAAAGCGCCGAGCTGACATCAGCGATTCAGCGTACGCGGAGACCGAATTTGCGCCGCGCTATGCGGCGCGTCGTTTCTTGCGGCCGATCGTGAGCGACTTCGCGAGCGCCTCGAGGATGCCGACCACGGCATCTTGCCCGCCCAAGGCTTTGAGGATCTTCTTGTCGACGAGAAACGTCTCGAACGACTGACGCGCCTTGTTCACGTGTCGCCCACGACCGAGTAGACGTCGCGACGAGAAATCCACCTCCGGCATTTCGCGCAAGGAGGCTCGAGAGGGTTCACGCGTGGTCGGCGTAGCTCTTTTTTTCATGACGAGTGGCCCTGCGCGCACTGATGATGCGCAGTATTGCGCCATCGCGTCGCGCCGCATAGACCACGCAAAGTACGCGATGTGCTTGCGAGACGGCGATTAGTACAAAGCGGTCTCGGTATGTGTCATCGGCAAACTCCGCCCCAAATGGATCCAAAAAGCATTGGAGAGCCTCGACAAACGTCACCCCGTGCTTGGCTACATTCCTTCTGCTTTCTCGGAGTCCCACTCAAAATCTCCAACGCGAATGGTCGCCATTCTCGGATCTCTCACTTGCCGGCGACAACGGGGCGCAGGAAGCGTACGACCTTGCCGGCTTCGACGCAGGCGACGCTCTTCGCGTCGTTTTGAACGACGCAGTCGTGGAGCTTCGTCGGGTCGGCGTGATCTTTTACTTTGCCGATGCGCCAGAGCTCCTTGCGTTCGCCGCCCACGAACAGGCCGAGCGGGGTGGGTACGACCAAGAGCTTGCCATCGGTCGAGCGCGGCGTGCCGAGTACGGGCAACGCCGAAAGCGTCTTGAGATCGCTGGCGCCCACGAGAGCTCCCGCGACGAGCAAGACCGGGCTCGGGCCGTCGAAGGCGAGTGGCGCGAGCGCCGGCAAGGGGCCCACGCCGTGTCCACCGCAGCTCGCGGGCCGAGCCGCCAAGAGCGGCGTGACGATCGGCGGTAGCGGCGTGCCAGCCGCGCTGTTCACGAGCAAGAGCAGCTCCGAGCGATCGCAGGCGTGCGCGACGCCCACCAGCTTGCTGCCGGTGCCGCTCGTGATGTCGAGTGGCCAGAGCGGCGTGCCCGCGTCGGCATCCAGCGCTTGTTCGCTCGCGCCGTCCGCCGAAATGCGCGTCACGCCGCTCGCCGTTCGCACCAGCAGCGAGCCGTCACTTTCGAACCAGAGCGGGCTGAAATGCGGCGTGCTCGGGACGAGCGGTACGGCGCGCGCAATCGCGGCCTCCGTCACTTCTTGCCGCGCGCTGGCTTTCTGCAAATCACGTTCGAGCGCCGTTCGCTGCGCTTTGGAGACGTGCCCAAAGTACCAGCCGTCGTGTGCGTAGGCGGCGAACGCGTCGAGCAGGTCGCCCTGCGCGAGCGCGCCCTCCACCGAGGCGGCCGTCCAGTTGTCGACGAACGCCGTCAGATCGCCGCAGCGCAGCGGCGCGCCGTCCGCGTCGAGCACGCGCGGGACGCCGCCCTCGGCGCACAGCGCGGAGGCGAGTCGCAGCGCGTCACCGACGCGCTCGGCGACCGGTCCAGAATGTTTCACGCGCGCTCGAGTGACGAGACGCGCCGCGGCCGCCGCGAGTGAAGCGCGTGGTTCGTCACTCGAGCGCGAAATGCCCGCGGGGCGATCGAGCCACACCAAATCCGCGCTGGCCGGCTCGGGAGAGGTGCTGCTGTGCACGCTCACCGCAATGCGCACGTCGTCGCGTCCGTCTTGATCTTGGTCCGAGGAATCGACGCGAAAATCCAGCGTTTCCCCGGGCGCCGGCGCTGCCACGCGCAGCGTGACGAGCTCGGGCCGCGCGCTGGCCGGCGACACCACCGTCAGCGAACGCTCGGGGGAACGCGCGATCAGCGGCGTCTTGCAGTGGGCCGTGACGTCGAGCGTCGCGCTGCGCGCTCCTGTTTGCGCGAGCACCGGCTCGAGCGTGCAGTCCGGCCCGCTCGGCACGAAGCCCGGCAGGGCGAGCAGGCGCGCCGCGGGGCGCCCGTTCGGAAAATACCAGAGCTCGCCGGGCGGCGCGTCCTTCGGCGCGTCGGCGTCGCGCACGACCCAGGCGAGCGCGCCCGGCTTGCCGCTGGTTTCGTAGTCCGCGGGCAACACTTGCGCGAAACTAAAACCGGGGGGAGCGTCGATCGCGCCGTCACCGATCGCGAAATGCTTGCTGGCTGCTGGAGCCAGCAAGGATTTGCGCGTCGAAAATCCAGTCGAGCCGAGCGGTGCCGGCGAGCTGGGCGCGGCGGACGCAAGTGCGGTGTTCGCGCTCTCTACCGGCAGACTCGACGCGACGCCGAACGGCGTGTACGGCTTGTCGGCGCTACAGCTGTTGCAGCCGCTCGTCAGCGCTAGCCCAGGCGCGGCCAAGCAAAACAGCAGGAACTTGCGGCGCATGGGGCTCGGTGCGCGCCGCGGCGCGACGCATCACGAACCTTTGTACGTAGCCTTCTGTTTGGTCAAGAACGCCGCGAGCCCGCTCTGGGCGTCCTCGCTGGCGAATAGGGCCCCGAAAGCGGCCGCTTCCAGCTCGCAGGCCGCCGAGAGCGCGGCGTCCATGCCTTGATTCATCACGCGCTTGGCGGCGGCCAGCGCGAGCGGCGCTTGCGCGGCGAGAGCGCGCGCGTGCTCGTCCGTTTTGGGCAAGAGCTCAGCGGCTGGAAACACGCGATTGACGAGCCCGATGCGCAGCGCCTCGTTCGCGTCGATCGGCTGACCGCCGTAGACGAGCTCGCGCGCGCGCGCGACACCGACGCGACGCGTGAGCCGCTGCGTGCCTCCGAAGCCGGGGATCAGTCCCAGATTGACTTCCGGTTGCCCGAATTTCGCGCGCTCGGAGGCAAAGATATAGTCGGCGCACAGCGCGAGCTCGGCGCCGCCGCCGAGCGCGAAGCCGTTGACCGCCGCGATGATCGGGAACGACACCGCCGACATCAAGTGCCCGAGTCGATGGCCGGCCGCGCTGAATGCGTGCGCCTCCACGGCCGTGAGCGTCGACATCTCCTGAATGTCGGCGCCGGCGACGAACGCCTTGTCGCCCGCGCCGGTCAGAATCGCCGCGCGGCAACGCGTCGCGATCGGCGCGGCTTCGAGTTCACTGAATAGCGCCGTGAGCTCGGCCAGCACGCGCGCGCTGAGCGCGTTCAGCTTGCTCGGCCGATTGATGGTGATCGTGACGACCTGCGCGGAATCCGCGACGAGCAGCGTTTCGTAGGTCATGAGACAGCCCTACACCGAACGCCCGATCTTGTTGCCCTGATCATCGTAAATGTAAAAACCGCGCTTGGTCTTGCGCCCGAGCCAGCCAGCAGCCACCAAATTGCGCAGCAATACCGATGGACGATACTTGTCTTCGCCGAGCTCGCGCTGGAGCACTTCCGCGATCGCCAACATGGTGTCGAGCCCGACCAAATCCGCCAGCTCGAACGGTCCCATCGGGTGGTTCAGGCCGAGTCGCGCTCCTTGATCGATGTCCTCCGGCGTGCCGGTGCCTTCCTCGAGCGTGAAGCAGGCTTCGTTCACGAACGGCAGCAGCATGCGATTGACGAGAAACCCTGGTCGGTCGTGGCTCACGATCAGCGTCTTGTCGAGCTTTTCCCCGAGCCCGCGGATAACGTTCAAGGTTTCTTCGCTCGTCTGCAGACCGCGCACTATTTCCACGAGCTTCATCACGGGCACCGGATTCATGAAATGCATGCCGATCACGCGCTCGGCGCGCTTCGTTTGCCCGGCGAGCAGCGTGATCGAGATGCTCGAGGTATTCGAAGCCAAAATCGCGCCCGGCTTGGCCAGCCGATCCGCGTCGCGGAAGAGCGCGATTTTGAGCTCGCGATTCTCCGTCGCAGCCTCGATGATCACGTCCGCGCGCGGATACGCCCGCTCCGCCGTGCTTGCTTCGAGCCGCGCCAGGGTCGCGTCGCGCGCGTCGGCCGCGAGCTTGCCCTTGTCGACCAAGCGCGCGAGCTGCTTGGCGATGCCCGCTTTGCCGACCTCCGCGCGCTCGACGGTCGCGTCGCACAGCGCGACGTTGTAACCGTGCGCCGCGCACACCTGCGCGATACCCGCTCCCATCTGGCCTGCACCAATCACCGCGATCGTTTTGATGTCTGCGAGCTCCATGAGCCGAATTCTCGCTCGGCCGGCCGAAGAGGTCGAGCGTCGTTCACATCGCCTCCGCACTTTCCGGCGAAGGATGCTAGGTTCGACTCGGGCGATCTTGGAAGGCCAGATCACGATCCGCCACGGAAGGCTGAACCCCACAAAAAACCGGCGGGGCCGGCGACCGTTGCCTTGCTGGTGCATTGAGACGCCAGACTTGTTGCGGAGGCCAGAGCCACACCCAACCCAGGGAGAGTGCCTGGCCGTTGCGACACACTCCGCGCGAAAGGCCACTTCCCCCCCTAACCGTGACAGCTCAAGTCGAGGCTAGGAACGGCGGAATCGGTGGTTTCATCGACAGCATCTCGCGGTTCGAGGCTCGCCGGCCTGTGGCTGGCGCTGGCCGCGTGGGCGCTCTCGGGGTGTTCGTTCTCGCACCCCGAGCCCAAAAGCCAAGCTCTGCTCTTGATGAGCAAAGGACAGACGAACGAGGCGGCGAAGGTGCTGCTCGCGTTCTTGAAGGAGCATGCCGCGGCCGTGCCGGAGCGGCGCTTGCTCGGGCGCGTGTACGCGAGTGAAGGTCAGCTCGGTCTAGCGCAGGCCCAGATCGAAATACTCGGGCGGGAGCTCGGCCCGAATAGCCCGATTCCGTTCGTAGAACTCGGCTCGGCGCTCGAGCTCGCGCACCGCTTCGACGAAGCGCTGGCAGAGTACGATCGCGCGGCGGCCATCGCTCCGAGCGATCCGCTCGGTCCGCTCACCGGCGGCTTGCGCAGCGCGCACTGGGGGGAGCTCGAGCTCGCCGAGCCGCGCCTCACCGAAGCCGCGCGCCGCGATCCGAAGGACGCGAGCACCTGGCACGCGCTCGGCCTCGTGCGCGCCAAACTCGGGAATCTCGCGGGAGCCGAGCAAGCGTATCAGTTTGGCCTTTCGGCCGATCCGCGAGCACTCGAGAATCACATCGGGCTCGCCACCCTCGCGCTGCTCGAGGACAAGCCCGCCGATGCCTTGAAACATTACGACGCGGTGGTGGCCGCACGACCGTCATTCGCTGACGCCGAGCTCGGCCGTTCGTTCACATTGCTCAAGCTCGGCCGTGTTTCCGATGCCGAAGCCGCGCTCGATCGCGCGGAGAAGCTGGGAGCGAACCGGCGGGCCGTTCAGGCGCAGCGCGCGAAGCTTTCCGAGCTGCGCACGCCCCCGGATTCGCGCGCGAAAGCTCAATAAGAATCGGGGCCTACCAGGCTTGTAACGCCCTAGCGCGCGGCGTAGTCTCGCCGTCCCTGCTCGCTCGGCTTGGTTGCCGCGAGCGGCCACCGGCCAGCACGGGTGAGTAATGGACTCGCAGACGATCCGCACGGCACTCGGAACACTCCAAGCTATTCCTGACTCCGAAGAGGCCTGGGCAATTTTGCGCCAAGCCGTCACGGAGCCCGGGGGCGATATCACCCCGGACGAGCTCGTACGCTTGTTCGACGCCGCGCGCGTGAAGCACGTGGGCCGAGGCGAATGGAACGCCGTGGCGGATCTCCTCGAGCTCGCGGCGAAAGCCGCGGAGGGGAGCGCTCGCGAACCGGAAATCGTGCTCGCGCTGGCCAAGGCGCTGTCGGACGAGTTGTTCGACGACGAGGCCGCCGCCGTTTGGTACCTGCGGCTGCTCGAGATCGACCCGAACCACGCGGAAGCCCATGCCGCGATGGAAGACAGCGAGAGCAAGCGACAGCGCTTTTCCGAGCTCGCCACGAGCTATGCCACGGAGGCCGAGCGCGCGCCGGACGAAATCTACAAGAGCTCCATGCTGATGCGCGCGGCCGAGATGGACGTGCGCTACGGCGGCGAGGGCGTCAATCTCGAGACGGCCATCGAGCGGCTCGAGCAAGCGGTGCGCCTCGATCCGACCAACGAGCGCGCGGGGCGTCTGCTCGAGCATGTGTACCGCGGCTCGAACCGTTGGGAGGAGCTCGCGCGCGTACTCGAGCGCTTGGCGGATCGCAGTGACAAGCCGGGCTCGCGCGTCGCGGCGGGCGTGCGCCTCGCGCGCCTGTACGCGCAGCACATGTCGGACAACGAGCGCGCCGCGCGCGCCTACGATCGCGTGCTCCGGGTAGACGCGGCCCACGGGGAAGCCAAGGAGTTTTTGTCCGAGTTTTACTCGAACGAATCGCGCTGGGCGGATCTGGTGATGCTGTACGAGCGCGAGCTCCGCGCCAAGGACGGGAGCGACGGCGAGCGCCTCGGCGAGATGCTGCAAATTGCCATGCTGCACTGGCGCAAGCTGGAGCGGCCGCAGGACGCGGAGCCCTGGTTCGAGCGCGTGCGGAAGGTCGACCCGACCAACGAGGGCATGCTGAGTTTTTACCGCGAGTACTACGCCACGTTGCAGGACGACACGCGCCTGATCGACGTGCTCAGCGGCGCGCAACGCGCGATGCCCGACGGCAAGAAAGAAAAGAAGAAGCTCGCCTCCGAAATCGCGAAACTGGCCGAGGGCACCGCCAACGCACAGAAAGCGATCGAGCAGTACAAGAGCATCCTGCGTCAGGATGCCGACAACGACGAGGCCCGCGACGCGCTCAAGCGTTTGTACAAGCAGACTCAGGGCTACAACGCGCTCGTCGAGCTGCTCCGTCAGCAGCTCGAGCGCACGCCGGTCGAGGAATACGCCACGCGCCTCGGCGTGCTGCGTGAGGTGGCCACGGTGTATCGCCAGTACGTGCGCAGCGACACGGCGCTGCTCTCGGTGCTCAACCAAATCGTGCAGCTCGACGACAAGCTCGACGAGCACGACGTGGACGAGATGCGCGAGCTCGTCGGCCTGTACGACAAGCTCGGCCGCCATCGCGATCTACTGACGCATCAGCTCAAGCTTGCCGAGATCACGCCGGACGTCGAAGAGAAGAAAGAGCTCTACCGCGCCGCGGCGCGCCGCTGGCTCGAGCAATTCTCGAACGCGCAAAATGCGGCCGACGCCTACGCGGCCCTGCTCAAGCTCGCGCCGACCGACGCCGAGGCGCGCGAGCGCCTCGAGGATCTGTATCGAAAGCGCCGCGCTTGGGACAAACTGTTCGACCTCTACTCGGCGGATCTCGAGCGCGCCGAGGGCGGCGCGCGGCTCGGCTTGCTGAAGGAGCTGGCGACCCTGGCCGCCGAGCGCCTCAATCGCGCCGCGGAAGCGATCGCCCTGTACAAGCAGATCCTCGAGCTCGAGCCGAATCGCTTGGAGACCGTGGACGCGCTCGAGAAACACGCCGAGCGCGCCAAGGATTGGCCGACGCTCGCCGAAGCGCTCGAGCTGCGCGTCGCTTCGCTCACGGACGAGGCGCAAAAGCTGCTCGCCTTGCAGAAGCTCGGCACGGTCTACGCCGAGCACCTCGCGGATCACCAAAATGCGGCGCGCACCTGGCAGCGCGTGCTCGAGCTCTCGCCCGGTCACTCGCGCGCGCTGCGCGTCTTGCGCGAGGCGTACCTCTCCGGCGGGGATTTCGACGGGCTCGAGGCGCTCTACTCCTCGCAGAAGGACTGGGAGGGGCTCGCGGAGGTGCTGAGCGGCGCCGCGGATCGCGCGAAGGACCCGGCTCAGCGGATCGATTTGAGCTACCGCGCCGCCGCCGTCTACGAGGGCAAGCTCTCGCAGCCCGAACGCGCGTTTCGCTCCTACGATCGCGTTTTGGCGGCGGATCCGAGCGACACCCGCGCGGCCCGCGCCCTGATCCCGCTCTACGAACGGGAAGAGAAGTGGGCGCGCCTGCCGCCGCTCTACGAGCTCTTGGTCGAGAAGGCCAACTCGAGTGACGAGCAGATTGAGCTCTACGGCAAGCTGGTGGACGTCGCGAGCCGCCGCCTGAACGACAAGAAGGCCGCTGCGGCGTACGCGCGCAAGGCCTACCGGCTCATGCCGGACAACCCCGCGACCTTCGAGCTCTTGGAAGAGGCCTCGCGTTCCGCTGGCAATTGGGAAGGCCTGGTCGAGACGATCGAAGAGCGTCTGCAGCAGATCGCGTCGGCAGAACCGCGCCCCGCGTCGTCCGCTGAAGACAGGCCCGCGCAGCAACCCGCCGGCAAGAAGGGCAAGAAGGGCAAGAAGAAAGGCGGAGACGCGAGCCAGGCGGACGCCGCACCGGCTCCAGCCGAGAGCGGCAATCCCGAGCGACGCCTGCTGGAGCTCCGACTCGCGCGCGTGCTCAGCGAGGAGCTCGGGCGTAGCGCGGACGCGGTCACGACCTACAAGCAAATGCTCGAGCGCGATCCGTCGGACGTCGAAGCGGCCAGCGCGCTGGAAGGCATCTTGCGCCGTGAAGATCGCCGCGACGATCTGCGCTGGTTGCTCGAGCTGCGCGTCAAGCACGCGGATCACGACGCGCGCGTGCAGATCCTGGGTGATTGGGCCGCTCTGGAAGAAGACGTGTTCCAGTCGCCCGAGCGCGCTATCGAGCTCTATCGTCGTATTCTCGAGCTGAGCGACAGCGACGTGCTGGCGCTCAGCACGCTGCCGCGCTTGTTGCTCTCGCAAAACGACGCCGCGGGCGCCGCCGAGATCATCGTTCGGCACCGGGATCAGCTGTCGGGGGACGAACGCGCGGAGCGCGAGGTCGAGCTGGCGGAGCTCTATCTCGATCGCTTGTCGAAGCCCGTGCAGGCGTTCGAGAGCGCAACGCAGGCCGTGGACTCGCCGCGCGCGAGCAGCCGCGCGATGGCCGTGCTCGATCGCCTCCTGCAAGCCCCCGAGGTGCGCGCGCGTGCCGCAGAGGTGCTCGCGGATCGCTACGCCGCGTCGAACGAGCCGCGCCGTGAGGCGCACGCTCTCGGCGTCCTGCTCGAGCATGCGCCGGAGGGCGAGGGGCGCCTGGAGCTCTACGTGCGCGTGGCCGACGTGCACGAGCACAAGCTCAACGCCAAGAGCCACGCGCTCGACATCGTGCTCGAAGCCGTGCGGCGCTATCCTTCCGAGCTGTCGCTCTGGGATCGCGCGGACGCGCTCGCGCAGAGCACGGGCCGCCCGACGGATCTAGCCGAGGCCGTGCGCGAGGTGCTGCGCGGGTCGCTCTCTGAAGAGCTCGAGATCGAGCTGTCCGAGCGCGCCGCGCGCCTATACGAAGATCGTCTGGGTGACGCGATCGGCGCGACGCCCTACCTGGAGCGCGTGCTCACGCTGTCGCCGAGCAACGAAGCGGCTTTCCAGCGCTTGAAGGACATCCTGACCGGCGCCGAGCGCTGGAGCGAGCTCGAGGCGCTCTACGACCGCGCGTCCAAGGCCACTTCGGACGGGGCCCGTCAGATAGAAATGCTGGTCGAGGTCGCGCTGATCTGCGAGGAGATCACGGACGACATCGAGAAGGCGACTCGCTACTACGAGCGGATTCTCGAGATCGATTCCGTGCACGACGTGGCGATTCGCGCGCTCGATCGCCTGTACGCGCGTCAGGGTAAGGACCCAAAGCTCGCCGCGCTGCTCGACAAACGGCTGGAAACCGCGGTGGGCGACGAGGCCTTCGAGCTCAAGTTGCGGCTGTCGAAGCTCTTGCTCGACCTGCACGAGCCGGACCGCGCGATCGGCCACGTCGAGGACGTCCTGCGCGAGCGCGTGAACGACTTTCAGGCGCGTGAGCTGGCCGAGCGCATGCTCGAGATCGGTTCGCTGCGTGCGCGCGCCGCGCGCATGCTCGAGGCCGTCTACGAGACGCGCGACGAGATCCGCGATCTGGTGCGCGTGCTGGATATTCGGCTGGAGAGCTTCGGCTCCGATCCAGCGAACGAGGAGCGGCGCGAACTCTTGCGGCGCATCTCGACCCTGCGCGATGAACGCTTGCACGACGATGACGGCGCTCTCAACACGCTGGCTCAGCTCGTGCCTGCCGATCCGCTCGACGTGGAAGCGCGCACGCGCATGCTCGAGATCGGGCGCCGGCTCGGCGCTCACGAGCGCGTCGCCGAAGTGTTGAGCGTCGCCGCCGAGCGCGCGGAGACCAACGGCGCGCGCGGTGAGATCCTGATGCAGGTGGCCAGCATTTGCCAAGACCTGCTCCAGGATCGCGGCCGCGCCGAGCGCGTCTACCGGCGGGTGCTCGCGCTCGACGAAGACGACGCCGAGCTCGTGCTGCCGGCTTCGCGCGCGCTCGAGCGCATCTACGTCGCCGCGGGCGAGAACAGCAAGCTCGCGGAAATGCTGCGGGTGCAGGTCAAACACGAGCAGGACGGCGCGGTCCGTCGTGAGCTCTTGGGTCGGCTCGGTGAGCTGTGCCAGGGCGTACTCGGCGACAACGACGGCGCGATCGCCGCCTGGAAGGCGCGCGTCGAGGAGAGCCCCGACGACTTGCTCGGCCTGTCCGCGCTCGATCGCCTGTTCGAGACGACCGAGCGCTACCGGGAACTCGTAGACGTTCTCGAGCGGCGCCGGGAAGCGAGCAGCGACGTCGAGCTGCGCAAGAGCCTGATGACGCGCCAGGCCGAGACGCTCTGGAAAAAGCTGGAGGACGTGCCGGTCGCGATCGACGCGTACCAGGCGTTGGTGAGCGAATTCGGACCGAGCGAGGCTTCGTTCGGCGCGCTCGAAGCGCTGTACGGCGCGGCCTCGCGCTGGGACGAGCTGTCGGAGACCATCGATCGGCACCTCGACGTCGTGCAAAGTGACGCGCAGCGGCTGGAACTGCTGGCAAAGCTCGGCGATCTGAAGCGCGAGCATTTGTCGGACGTGGCGGGTTCGCTGGAGGTTTACCGGCGCGCGCTCAGCATCGACACGCGCCACGCCGAGAGCCGCGCGGCGCTCGAGAAACTGCTGGCGCTGGACGACGCCCAGTCGCGCCGCGAGGCAGCGCAGATTCTGCATCCGATCTACGAGGGTGAGGGCGACCACGAGCACCTCCTGCGCGTGCTGGAGATCGAAGTGTCGACGAGCGACGACACGCTCGACAAGATCTCGATCCTCGAGCACGCGATGCGCGTGGCGGAGGGTCCGCTCAAGGACGCGCCGCGCGCCTTCGGCTTCGCCGAGCGCGCGGTGCGCGCGGCCGTCGGCCACACGGATCTCGAGCCGTGGTTTGCGCACATGGAGCGCTTGGCCGGCGCCACGCGCCGCCAAGCCGAGTACGTCAAACTTTTGTGCGACGTGGTGCCCGAGATCTTCGACGGCGAGGTGCAGCTCACGGTCACGCTCAAGATAGCCGATCTGGCGCGTCACCAGCTCGCCGATCGCGAGCTCGCGCGCGACTACTACAAGAAGTCACTCGAGCTACGCGCCGACGATCGCAAGGCGCTCGGTGCGCTCGAGTCGCTCTACGAGGAGACCGGCGACGCCCAGAATCTGCTCGAGATCCTGGAACGCCGCGTGGAGGTGGCGGAGAACGACGAGGAGCGGAAGACTCTCTTGTTCCGGCGCGCGCGCTTGCTTAGCGACGTGCTCGACAACAAGCCTCGCGCGATCGAGGTGTACGAGAGCATCCTCGAAATGGGCCTGGATCCCGCCGCGCTCGGCGCGCTCGAGAAGCTATACACGGCGGTCGCCCAATGGGGCGATCTGATCTCGCTCTACGAACGGCAGATCGACTCGAGCATCGGCAAGCCCGCGGACCTGCACGTCAACATCGCACGGGTGGCGGCGCGCGAGCAGAATGATCTGGGCCGCGCGTTCGACGAGCTCGACGCGGCGCTGGCGATCGATCCGAAGCACGCCGGGGTCATCGCGGAGCTCGAGCGCATTTTGGCAGACGTGCAGGAGCCGGAGCATCGGGCGCGCGCAGCCGCTCTGCTCGAGCCGGTGTACTTGAGTCGCAGCGACTTCGTGCGCGTGATGGACGCGATCCGCGCTCGCCTCTCGTACGTGAGCGACTCCG
>DASYCR010000788.1:0-1819 GCA_036500095.1 Polyangiaceae bacterium | reverse complement strand
TCGACGGCCTGCAATGGAGCGATCGACCGAGCCTCGACCTGATCATCGAATTCTTGCGGCGCGCAGAGCCGCTCAGCGTGCTCGTGGTGTTGCTCACGCGGCCGGAAGATCGCGTGTCCGCGTACATCGAGGGCCTGGTGCGCATCGAGCTCAAGGGCCTCAGCGCCGAGCATCAGTTGCGCTTGTTACAGACGCGCCTCGGCGTGAGCCAGGGCGTGCGCCAAGTGTGTGCCGACCTCTTGCCGCGCGCGGGCGGAAATCCCTTCTTTTTGCTGGAAATGGTGGACGCGCTGCTGGAGCGCGGCATGCTCGAAATCCGCGAACGCGACGGCCAACAAGAGCTCATACAAGTCGAGCGTTCGGGTGACGCCAGCTTGTCTCTGCCGTCCACGCTCGAGCAGCTGATCGCCGATCGCTTGAACGAGCTGCCGCCGGAAGAGCAGGGCGTGATCGAGTGGCTGGCGGTCGCGGGCGGGCCCCTCGGCTTGGTCGACTTGGCCGAAATCATCGGTGAAGAGCCGGCCGAGGCGGTGACTCGGCTGGCCGCGCGCGGCCTGTGCGAGCTCAAGGCGGACACCATCGACGTGCGTCACGCGCTCACGCGCGACGTGGCGTACCGCGCGCTCGATCGCCGCCGTCGTGTGCGCATGCATCGGCGTCTCGGCGAGCACTTGGCGCGCACGCCGCTCGCCAAAGGTCTCACTGCGGCGATTGTCGCGCGACACCTCGCGCGTGGAAATGCGCGCGATGAAGCTGCGCGTTTCTACCTCGAGGCGGCAGATGCTGCGCGGGCCAGCTACCAGACTCAGCTCGCTAAGCGCTGCTACCGGCGCGTGATCGCCTTGGTCTCCGAGGGCGACACGCGCTTGCTCGAAGCGCACGAGGCGCTCGAGTCTATTTGCCGAAATCAGGGGCGCTGGCGTGAACGGCGCTCACATTTGGCCAAATTGCGGGCTTTGGCCCGCCTGTCCAAGAGCGCCCAGTGGGCTGCGACGACGCTCCTACGCACGGCTCAATTCGAGCTCGACGCTGGCCGGCTCGCCAAGGCCCTCAGCTCGGCGCAGCGCGGTGAGGCCGTGGCTACGCAAGCCAATTCTCCCGTGCTCGAGGTGCAAGCGCGCACGCTCATGGCGGAGATCCTGCACGACATTGGCGACATGCAGGGCGCGCTCGCCGCTGTCGACCGCGCGCTCGCCACCGCGGAAGGTAGCGGCGTGCCAGCCCGCTTGCGCGCCGAGGTGTTGCGCTTGCGCGGGACCCTGCTGCGTCGCGTGGGTCGCGTGCACGAAGCCGTCGAGGCGCAAGCCGAAGCGATCGCCGTGTTTCGCCAAAGCGGAGTGCGCCGGCTCGAAGCGCGTGCAAAGAACTCTTTGGCCTATGCGCTGCTCGTGCTCGGTCGCTTCGAGGACGGCATTGCGCTCGCCCTCGACGCCATTCGCATCGATCTGGCCATCGGCGGGCGCTTTCAAATTGCCAAGACCTTGAGCACCATTGGTGAGTGCTACGCGAGCCTCGGGGATCTCGAGCGGGGGCTCGCCTATTTGCGCCGGGCGCGCGAGGCCCATGAACGTTACGGAGATCGCGATTCACGCGCCGACACTCTGCTCTCGATGGCCGAAATTCTGCTGGAATATCAGGACGTAGAAGGCGCCGAAACGCTGGTCGGTGACGCCGGCGCGCTCACGGCCGTCACTGGTAGCGCATTCGATTCCGTGCACGAAAAAATCCTGCGCGCGCTGCTCGCGCGAGTGCGCGGCGACCACTCGCGCGCGGTGATGTTCGCCTTCGACGCGCGCCAAGCCGCCGAAGCGCAAGCCTA
>DASYCR010000787.1:0-3461 GCA_036500095.1 Polyangiaceae bacterium | reverse complement strand
GAAATACCTCGCCCGGTGTTTCATCGGTGCCGGCCAGCAATGAACCAACCATGGCGCAGTCAGAGCCGGCAGAGATCGCCTTGGCCAGATCCCCCGAATACTTGATACCGCCGTCGGCGATGATCGGCGTGCTCGTGCGATCCGCGACTTCGACGCAATCGGCGATGGCCGTGATTTGCGGCACGCCGATGCCGGCGACGATGCGCGTGGTGCAGATGCTGCCGGGGCCGATGCCGACCTTGACCGCGTCGGCGCCCGCGTCGATCAACATCGCGGTCGCCTCGCCCGTGGCGACGTTGCCCGCGATCAGCTGCACGTTCGGGTGTCTTTTCTTGGTGGCGCGCACGGCGTCGATCACGCCTTTGTGATGGCCGTGCGCGGTGTCGACCACGAGCACGTCGACGCCCACTTCGACCAAGGCGTCGCTGCGCTCTTCGCGATCCGCGCCGGGGCCGATGGCGGCGCCGACCACCAAGCGACCGCGCTCGTCTTTGACGGCGAGCGGGTTGCGCTCGGCTTGCAGCAGATCCTTGATCGTGATGAGGCCGACGAGCTTGCCGTTGTCGACGACCAGCAATTTCTCGATGCGGTGGCGATGCAAGAGCTGGCGCGCGGTTTCGGGCTCGCAGCCGGGCGGCACGGTGACGAGCTTGGTCGTCATCAAGGCGCTCACCGGCTGATCGAGGTTATTTTCGAAGCGAATGTCGCGCGCCGTCAAAATGCCGACCGGGTTGTCGCCCTCGACCACCGGCACGCCGGATACGTCGTGCTCGCGCATCACACCCAGCGCTTCGCGCAGCGACTGCGACGGCCGCACGGTGACCGGGTTCAAGATGATGCCGCTCTCCGCGCGCTTCACGCGGTCGACTTCGTGCGCCTGATTCGCGATCGGTAAATTCTTGTGAATGATGCCGAGCCCGCCTTCACGCGCCATGGTGATGGCGGCGCGCGCCTCGGTGACGGAGTCCATCGCCGCGCTGACCACGGGAATGTGCAGCTCGAGCTTCTTCGTCAGCCGCGTGCGCACATCCACCTCAGCGGGCAGCACCTCGCTGTACGCGGGTACGAGCATAACGTCGTCGAACGTCAGGCACTCGCGCAAGTTCTTGTCAAACATGGCCAAGCGTACTCAGGAGTGTTTGGCGTGCAAGGGGCTTCGCGAGCGGCGTGGCAAGGCCCCGGGAATCTGGGGGGATTTGGTGCTTTCCATCGGATTTGGTGCTTTGATCCGGCGTGTGAGCGGCGCGCACGAGCAGCGAGAATCTGGCGGCCACGGCCAGAGTCATGGCCACGCTCACGGTCATGGCCACGGGCACGGCCACAGCCACGGTCGCGCGGGCGCGAAGAGCGTGCTCTCGTGGGCACTCGCGCTCACCGGCTCGTTCATGGTGGTCGAGACAGTGGTCGGCTTCTGGAGCGGCAGCCTCGCGCTGCTGGCCGACGCGGGGCACATGCTGGCCGACGTGGGCGCGCTCGGGCTCGCGCTGGTCGCCCAACACTTCGCTGACCGTCCACGCACGGAGACGAGCACCTACGGCTTTCGCCGCGCGGAAGTGCTGGCGGCGTTCGTCAACGGCATCACGCTCGGCTTCGTCGGGCTCTTGATCATCAAAGAGGCCATTGAGCGCGTGGTTCACCCCGTCGCGATCCAAGCGCAGGCAATGCTCGGCACGGCGGTTACGGGCTTGCTCGTCAATTTCCTGGTCGCGGTGATCTTGCTGCGCGGTGAGCGCTCGAACCTGAATTTGCGCGCGGCGCTCGCGCACGTGCTCACCGACGCGCTCGGTTCGGTAGGCGCGATCCTGGCGGCCTTCGCGGTCATGTTCATGCACGAGAATCGCGCGGACCCGCTGTTGTCCGCGCTGATTTCCGTGCTCGTGATGTACAGCGGCTGGCGCGTGCTGCGCGAGACCGCCGGTATCTTACTAGAGGGCGTGCCGCCGCACCTCGACGTGGCCGCCATCGAGCGCACGATCCGCGCGTGCCCGGGCGTGGCCGGCGTGCACGACTTACACGTGTGGCGCATCTCCGAGCGCTTCGACACGCTGACCGCGCACGTCACGCTCGCGCGCGGCAGCCACGGCACGGACGTCTGCCGTCAAGTGGCCGAGGTGTTGAAGGAAGAGTACGGCCTCGATCACGTCACGATTCAGCCTGAAGCGCCGCCGCCCGACGATCTCGTCTCCGTACGCGCGAGCCGCGACGGCGCGCCGATTCGCCGCGCGGGCTGAGCTCGTGCCGGCCGAAAAGGCGCCCCGATTCGTGATACCGTTCCCTCGCCATGATTCAGACAAGCGAGGATCTGGAAGGGTACCTGAGCCGCCTCGAGCGTCGTTTCGAGCGGGCGCAGGACGGCACCTATCTGATCTCGATGGGCGCGGATCGGCCGCTGGTGGCGCTGCGCCTCGCGCCGCCCGTGCTCGTCGCGCAAGTCGCGATCGGAGCTCCGCCGAGTGACGCCGTCAAGAGCGCCGCGCTGTTTCGGCGCATGCTCGAGTTCAACGCGCAGGCGCTCTTGCACGCGGCCTATGGGCTCGAGGGCGATCGCATCGTGCTCAGCGCGGCGCTCGAGCTGCGCAGTTTGGATCTGAACGAGCTCGAGGCCGTGCTCGCCGATCTCGACATGGCGCTCGCCGCTCAGGTGCCGGTCTTGCGCGAACTCGGTCAGAAATAAGCAGGTTAGAAAGACGCCCATGGGAATTTTCGCGCGCCTCGCCGCCCTCATCAAATCGAACTTGAACGATCTGATCAGCCGCTCCGAAGATCCGGAGAAGATGCTCAATCAGATCGTGATCGACATGGGCAACCAGCTCCTCGAGGCGAGGAAGCAGGTGGCTGAAACGATCGCTGACGAAAAGCGGCTGCAAAAGCAGGTGGAGCAAGAGGCCAACCAAGCCGCCGAGTGGGAACGCCGCGCGATGCTGGCCGTGCGCTCCGGCGACGACGCGCTCGCCAAGGAGGCGCTCGCCCGCAAGAAAGAGCACGAGACGCGCAGCGAGGAGTTTCGCCAGCAGTGGACCAAGCAAAAGCAGGTCGTCGAGCAGCTCAAGCTTGCCCTGCGCGCGCTGAACAACAAGATCGAAGAAGCCAAGCGCAAGAAGAACCTGCTCATCGCGCGCAAGAAGCGGGCGGAGGCGCAAAAGGCCATTCAAGAGACGATGACCGGCCTCAAGAACGCGAGCGCGTTCGAGAGCTTCGACCGCATGGCGGGCCGCATCGAGCAGATGGAAGCGGAGGCAGAGGCGCACGCCGAGCTCAATGAAGAAGCTAGCGGCGACACGCTCGCGCACAAATTCCGCGAGCTCGAAGTGAGCAAGGGCGCTGAAGAGGATCTCACTTCACTGAAACGAAAGATGGGTCTATTGCCGCCCGAAGCGGCGCCCGCGCCGCAGGCGCTCCGCGTCGAGGCTACGCAAACCCCGCTCGACGCCGCCGAGCAGGACGAGCTCGCACGTGCGCTC
>DASYCR010000786.1:0-7645 GCA_036500095.1 Polyangiaceae bacterium | reverse complement strand
CACTCAACAAAAGTGCCAAGCCGCGTTCGGCGACAAACCCGATCTGCTCGCCGGCTGCAACTGGTTCCTCGGTTGGTTCAACGGCGCCGACAACCCGACCTTCACGTACAAGCAAGTCGCTTGCCCGTCGGCGCTCACGCAAAAGTCTGGCTTGTCCGATCCGGGCTGACGTTTCAATTGCTGTGCGGCTGAGCCGTACGCCCGCCTCGAAAGCTCACGGTTTGCGCGGCTGCTGCGCGAAGCGCACGGCTTTCTTGAACGCAACCAGCGACTGTGCGCCGCTCACGAAATAGCCGTTGATCACGAAGGCGGGGGTGCCGTTGATGCCCGCGTCGTTGGCGGCCTTCGCGTCCGCGTCGATCTGCGCCTTGTGCTTGCTGGAATCGAGCGCTTGCTCCAGGCGCGCTCGATCGACGCCCAAGGGCAGAGCAAGCTTGATCAAGTTCGCGCGCTCGAGGCCGTCCGGGTCGCTCTGCGCCTCGTAGAGCGCGTCGTGGTAGCTCCAAAAGGCGGCGTTGCCGCGCTGCGCGAGCACTTCTTCGGCGGCTTCCGCCGCGAGCTCGGCGTGCTGGTGGAAGGGCAACGGCAGATGTCGAAACACGATCTTGAGTGACGGGTACGTCTTGCTCAACTCGGCCAGCGTCGGCTCAACGCGCTTGCAGAACGGGCACTGAAAGTCGGCAAACTCCTGCACCACGATCGCAGCGTTGGCGGGTCCGTGCGTCGGTGCCCCGGCGCGCGGCGCACCCACTTGCTTCTGCTCGGGCGGCACCGGCCCCTTCGCGTCCTTCATCAGCTCGGCATACACGCGCGCCGGCGCGACGCCTTTGGCGACGCGCGCGCGCGCATCGGCGAGCGCCGCGTCCACGCGCGCCTTGAATGCGTCGAGTGGCTGCGCGCCCGCCAGCATCACGCCGTTGATGAAGAACGTGGGGGTCCCGCGCGCCTTGAGGTCGTCCGCCAGACTGCTGGCGCCGTCGATCGCAGGCGTCGCGGGCGCTCCTTCGACCTTGGAGCGCAGAGTCGGGAATGACAATCCCACTTGCTGCGCGATGCGCGTGAAATCAGCCTCCTCGAGCTTCGGTTGACTGGCGAAGAGCGCGTCGTGGGCGGTCCAGAACGCGGCATTGCCCTTCTTTTGATAGACGAGCTGCGCCAGCAGCGCCGCGGGCAGCGCGCGCGGATGAAAGGGCAAGGGGTTGTTTTTCCACACGAGACGCGTCAGCCCTGGATACGCGCTCTGCAGCGAGTGCAGCGTCTCTTCCACGCGCTGGCAAAACGGGCACTGAAAATCCGAGAACTCGACGATCGTCACCAGCGCGTCGTTCGGGCCGCGCACCGGATCATCGGCGAGCACCGGCACCTGCCAGACCGTCGTATCGGGCGCTTCTTCTTCGGCGCTCTTGGACGCCGCTGGCGCGGACGGCGCTTGGAAATTCTTTTGACTGCGCAGGGCGTACACCGTGCGCGGCGGCGCGCCGCTGGCGATCAGTTGCTTTGCCGCGGCGAGTTCAGCGTCCACGAGCTCGGTGAATTTCTCGAGCGGCTGCGCGCCGCTGACTAGCGCGCCGTTGATGAACGAGGTCGGCGTCCCGGTAGCACCCAGCTTGCTCGCCAGCGCCAGGTCGACATCGACCTTGGCGCCCGGATTGCCCCCGAGCTCCGCACGAAAAACGGAGTCCGGCACACCGGAGTCGTGTGCCCATTGTGCGAAATGCGCGGCGTCGAGTGTGCCCTGATTGGCAAACGCGCGATCGTGGAACGCCCAAAACGCGCGCGAACCACCCGCGACAAATACCGCCTGCGCGGCTTCATGCGCTCGGCGCGCGAATTGATGGAACGGCAGCGGCTCGTGCTTCCAGACGATGCGCAGCTGCGCTGGACCGTAGCGCGCGCGCAGGGCCGCCAGAGTCGGCTCGACTCGCCCGCAAAACGGGCACTGAAAGTCCGAAAACTCGACGAGCGTCACCGGCGCGTCGGGCGCGCCCCAACTCGGATCCGCGGTGCTCACCGGAACTGGCGACGGCGATCCGTCGTCGGCCGAAGCGGCCACCAGATCCGAGCTCGACACGGCCACGGGCGCGTCGTTGAGCTCGACTTGAACCGGGGCGCGCGCGAGCGGCGCGTCCGCGGCGCCGACCGGCGCGCACGCGACCATCACCGTCGAGAGCCAAACCAAAACCGATCGCGAGTGCCCAGTGAACCACATGCGCCCAGCATAGCTCGAGAACCCGTTCATCGTTGATCGCTCCTTAGATCCAGCCAGGCGAGCTCCGCCGGGCTGAGCGTCAGATCCAGGCAGGCCAGGCTCGCGTTGAGCTCCTCGAAGCTGCGCGGACCGATCAGCCCGAGCGACGGGAAATCCTGGGCCAACACATAGGCCACCGAGACGGCCACGGGCGAGACGCCGCGCTCCGCCCCGAGCGTGCGCGCTCGTTCACGGCGCTCCGCGTTCGCTTCGCTCTGCCAGGTCGGAAGCACGACCGCATCGGCGACGTTGCCTTGATACACCGGCTCGCTGAAGTAGCCGCGCGCGCCCGAGGACCACGCCAAATGGGGCAGCGACTGCTCGCGCAAATAGGCGCGGTACTCCGGATCCCACGAGCTCAAGCAACCTTCCCAGGGCGGCTTCTCCATGCGCGCCAAGCTGAGCTGATTGGAGAGCATCTGCACCGGCTTTAGGCTGTGCTCTTTCGCGTACTCGTTCGCGGCGCGCAAGCGAGGCACAGTCCAATTCGAGACGCCGAACTGCTTGATGCGGCCCGCGCGCGCGTGCAGATTGAGCACGTCTACGAATTCTCCGACCGGAACGTCGAGGTTGTCGCGGTGCATCAGATAGACGTCGAGGCACTCGATGCCGAGCATCTCCAGGCTGTGTTCGAGCTGCCAGCTCAGATCTTTGGGCGTGCAAAAGGGCGTGTGCCCACCCTTACTGACGATGATCGCTTGCCCGCGCACACCACGGCTCTTCAGCCAATGCCCGAGCACGCGCTCGCAATGACCGCGCCCGTAGTGGTACGCACTCTCGAACAGATTTCCTCCGCGCTCGAAGAATGCATCGAGCAAAAGCCCGAGGCTCGCTTGCCCGCGCGGATCGCCGATGCCGATCCCGAGCCGCGACACGGGCACCGGCAAACCGAGTTCGACGTATTTCATAGGCGCGCCGGCTCGTTTCTCGAGCGGCTCGCCCGTGACGGTCGCGCTCGGCCGCTCGAGGCTTTCGCTCGGATAGACGACGCCGATCTGTCGACGGATCTGGTCGAGGACGCGCAGGTTGCCGAGCGTATCGGCGTGGCTCATCTCCTGGGCCTGCCGGGCAGCGAGCTGTTCGGCCACCGCGTCGATCTCGTACGCGTACAGGTTGCCTGCCTCGACGCGGTGCACCTCGCGCTCGCCGCTCCGCCGTTCGACGACGATCTCCGTCGTGCCACCGTTTTCTGCCGGCAGCCACGGAGACGACACGATCAGCGTGCCCTCACTGCCGAGCACGCGCACTTCGTTCGGTAGCAGGAGCTGGATGCTCGTGCGCACCGTCGCCAAAATGCCACTCGGAAACTTGAGCACCGCCGCGACGTGTTCGTCGACGCGCGTCGCGCCGAGCTCGCCCGACGCCTGCACGTCGATCGGCTCTACAAAGGGCAACCCCTGCGCGGCCCCGGCGATCAGCCGCGACATCGACACCGGGTAACAACCGACGTCGAGCAACGCGCCGCCACCGAGCTCCGGCGCGAGCAAGCGACTCTCCGGCGAGAAATCGCCGTCAAAGCCGAAGCTCGCGTCGATCGCCTTGACGCGACCGACCGCGCCGGACTTCACGAGCTCGAGTAGACGCTTCGTCTGCGGACTGAAGCGATACATGAATGCTTCCAGCAGAAAGACGTCGTTCTGCCGGGCAGCGTCGATCATGGCCATGCCCTCTGACGCGTTCAGCCCGAGCGGCTTCTCGCATAAAATGTGCTTTTTGGCGCGCGCCGCGAGCACCGCCCAGCGCGCGTGGACGGGATGCGGCGGCGCGATGTACACGGCGTCGACCTCGCGATCGGCGAGCAAGCTCTCGTAGCTCGGGTGCGCCCGGCACCCGTACTCGCTCGCGAAGCGCTCTGCCGACTCCGCGCTGCGGCTGCCGACGGCGACCAAACGCCCGCGCCGCGAGCGGCGCAGGGCCCGCGCGAACGTGTGCGCAATGCGGCCGGTGCTGAGGATGCCCCAGGCCAGGGTGTCAGGAGGGGTCATGATTTGCTCGGGGGGCTTTTAGCATTGATTTTTCTGGGTTAGGGAGGCCCCTATGGCCACTCTCAATGTCGCGATGATCGGCTATCAATTCATGGGGCGCGCGCACAGCAACGCCTGGCGCCAAGTCGGTCGCTTTTTCGAGCTACCGCTCGAGCCCGTGATGAAGGTGCTGTGCGGGCGCAACGAAACGGAGGTGGCCAAGGCCGCCGGCACGCTCGGCTGGCAAGAGCACGCCACGCGCTGGGAGGACGTGGTCGCGCGCAAGGACATCGACGTCATCGACATTTGCACGCCCGGCGACTCGCACTTGCCGATCGCGCTCGCCGCCGCGCACCACGGCAAGGTCGTGTTCTGCGAAAAGCCGCTCGCCAACACGCTGCTGGAGGCGCAGGCCATGTTGGAAGGGGTTCGCGGCGCGGGTGTGCTGCACATGCTCTGTCACAACTACCGTCGCGTGCCCGCCATCGCGCTGGCCCGCGAATTGATCGCGCGCGGAGAGCTCGGCACCGTCCACCACTATCGCGGCACCTATCTGCAGGATTGGATCGTGGACCCGGAGTTTCCGCGCGTTTGGCGGCTAGAAAGATCGAAGGCCGGCTCCGGCGCGCTCGGCGACATCGCCTCGCACTCGCTCGATCTCGCGCGCTACTTGGTCGGCGAAATAAGTGAAGTCTCCGCTCTCTTGCACACCTTCGTGAACGAGCGACCGCTGCCGAACGGAGCCGGGCGCGGCGCGGTCGACGTCGATGACGCCGCGCTCACGCTGCTGCGCTTCGAGGCCGGCGCGATCGGCAGCGTGGAGGCGTCGCGCTTCGCGACCGGGCGCAAGAACATGAACCGCTTCGAGATCAACGGCTCGCGCGGCAGCCTGGTCTTCGACCTCGAGCGGCTGAACGAGCTCGAGCTCTACGTCGAACAAGGCAAGGACAGCGGATTTCGCCGCATTCTCGCCACCGATCCGGCGCACCCGTACGCCGGCGCGTGGTGGCCGCCCGGTCACTTGCTCGGCTACGAACACTCCTTCACGCACACCGTGCGCGATCTGATCCTGGCCATCGCCGAGCAAAGGCTGCCCACGCCAAACTTCGAAGACGGCGTCAGAAACCAGCGCGTGCTCGACGCCATCGCGCGCTCCGCCGCGTCGCGGTCGTGGGAGTTAGCATAAGAATTTTTTGTTTTGGTAGTGGCTACCGAACGCGCCTCGCGTTCCTTGCGTTCTGCCGGAAAGCATGCGCCGGTTTCGCCGGTTTTTGTTGGGTCTCGCTCGCTCGTTTCGATCGAGATCTATTCCTGCCAAGACTTCCAAGGCCATTGTTCGGGGCGCCGCCCCGGAACCCCGTGAGGGTGCTCGCCGGCGCCTTAAATGGGAGGGACGCTCAGACCTGCGCTTGCGCTTCGATCAGCTGCCGCTCGGCTTCGCCGATGATGCGCGAGTAAGGGTCGAAGCGCTCGTCCGTCGCTGCTTCCTTCGAACGCGGGCTGACGGATTGCGGTGGCATGGAGCGCGGCGCGCTGTTGGCGCCGCCCTGCTGCGCGAACGACGCCACGCTCGACACCCGCACCGCGCGATCGACGCGGACGCCCGCGCGCCGGCCGAGCTCGTCGACTAAGCGATCGAGGTCGGCGGCCGCGCTGCCGCTGGGCGGCACGACCGCGGAAAAGTCGGTACTGCGCGCGTCCAGCCGCGCGATCCAGAGCACGGTCGCGAAATGCAGATCGGCCGCCGCAAAGGCGTCGAAATTGCCACTCGGCAGGGACTCGCGAAAGACCTGCACCTCCGTGGCGCTGGGCACCACGGCTCGAAAGGTCGCGCTGCTGCTGGCCGTCGGTGACGAGCGCGAGGCGCTCCGACCGTGTTGCACCTCGCCACGCACGACGCATGTCAGCGCCGCGTACGGGATGGGCATCGAGCGCTCGCGCAGGTGCATCACGATATCCGTGTCGGTGAGCTCGAGAGCGCGCAGCGCGATGATCCGGCGCGCCGAGTCGTGCGCGACTTCACTCGGCACGGCGAAGGCGGGAAACCCCTCTTGACGCAGATGGGTCGCGAGCTCGAGCGCATGCGCTTCGTCGCCGAGCGCCCGCACCAGCCCCCAACTGCCCGACTTGATGCGTGACTTGAGGTCGTAGGCGACCATGCCCGTCACGCTTGCCAGGCGCGCAAACGACTCGGCTTTGCCGTCGAAGCTCGGTGCGAGAAGGACCAGCATTCTGCCTAGACCCTGATCCCTTACTATACACGCTAATCGCCGCCTTGCGCGCCGAGCAGGTGCCCGCACACATTTAGATAAGTACTTCCGTGCGGCGATTTGCGCCGTCAAAAACATGGTCTCAGGCTGATACGCGGGGCCCTATGCGGCTCGCGTTTTGGGTCGTGTTAAAGCTCTTGCCCGAAAGGGCGCGCCAAATGCCATTCGACTTCGCTCCGTTTCTCAAGACCGTGGTCGCTTCCGTGATCTACTCGTGCATCGGGATCGTGATGTTCGCGGCGGGCTTTCTGGTGATCAAAGCCGTCACTCCGTTTTCGATAAGGAAGGAGATCGAGGAGGACCAAAATACCGCGCTCGCGATCGTGATTGGCTCGGTGATCATTGGGCTCAGCTTGATCATCGCGCACGCGATCGGTGGATGACAGCAGCCAGCACTCCGCCCGCTCGGGCGCGCCCCACCGTCTTGCTCGCGATGGTGCTGGTGATCGCCACTACCGGCCTGATCTACGAGCTGACGATGGCCGCGGTCGCCAGCTACTTGCTCGGCGATTCCGTGCGCGAGTTCTCGCTGGTGATCGGCGCCTACCTGTCGGCGCTCGGGCTCGGCGCGTACCTTTCGCGCTACGTCGACACGACGCTCGCGCGCGCGTTCATCGACGTCGAGCTGGGCGCGGCGCTGTGCGGCGGGCTCAGCGCGCCGGCCCTATTTCTGGCGCACGCCGTCAGCGGTAGCTTCTCGCTCGTACTGTACGTGTGCGTGGCCCTGGTCGGCGTACTGGTCGGCCTCGAATTGCCGCTCTTGATGCGCATGCTCGAGCGACGCGTCGAGTTCAAGGAGCTCGTGTCGCGCGCTCTCAGCTACGACTACGCGGGCGCCTTGCTCGGCTCGCTCGCGTTCTCGTTCTGGCTCGTGCCCAAGCTCGGCTTGATCCACGGCTCGCTCGCCTGCGGCTTGCTCAACGCGACCGTCGGCCTCGTCGCGAGCTACGCGCTCAGCGAGCCGGACACCGCGCGCGAGCTCGAAAAAGCCCGCGTGCGCGCGCTGCTCGTGCTCGCGATCCTGGTGGTGGCGCTGTTCGAAGCCCATCGCGTGCTCGAATTCTCCGACCACGCCAGCTACCCCGGTCGCGTGCTGTTCGCCCAACAATCGCCGTACCAGCGCATCGTGCTCAGCGACAGCAACGGCACCCTTTCCCTGCATT
>DASYCR010000785.1:0-6354 GCA_036500095.1 Polyangiaceae bacterium | reverse complement strand
GTCGCTACGCGTCGTGGATGTAGCTCTCGTGCGAAGCGCGCTCGGACCAAACAGCGGTGTCCCGATGGCCGCGGTCTCTGACCCCGAGGCGAGCGCTGTGCCCGAACACGTGCTGACCGCATTTGGTGAGTCGTATCCGATCTCGCTCGCCGTTTGGATCGCGCTTTCGCCGCTCGATCGATACGCGCTCGCCAAGGTTGCTGCGCGCGGCAATCCCCAGCGCTTGCATGCGGCGCACGCTGAAATCGTCGGCCAGAGCGCAGTCTCCACGCATCTCGCAGCCGCCGGAGGCGCCCGCATGGTGAGTGTTTCGGACAAGGCACCGTCCCTTCGTCGCGCGGTCGCCGAAACACGGATCACGATGAGTGAGGCCGCGTTCGAAAAGATCCGCACCGGCAGCGCGGCCAAGGGAGACGTGCTGTCCACCGCTCGCATCGCGGGCATGATGGCGGCCAAGCGCACCTCCGAGTTGATCCCACTTTGCCACCCACTAGCGCTCACCAAGCTTGAACTTTCGTTGGAACTCGAGACGGAGGCAAGGTGTGTCCGGGTGAGCGCCGCGGTGGAGGCGTTCGATCGCACCGGCGTCGAAATGGAAGCCATGACGGCGGTTTCGGTCGCCGCCCTCACCGTGTACGACATGTTGAAGGCGGTGGATCGCGCGATGGAGATCGGCAGTACGCGCTTGCTCGAAAAGAGCGGGGGTCGCTCGGGGGAGTTCAGGCGGTGAGCTTGCTCGCGATTCGCGCGACGCCAATCGCCGCTGACGAGGCGATTTCCGCCGTGACGCGGCCGAGCGCCGGCGGGATCGCGGTGTTCGTGGGGGTCGTGCGCGATCAGAACGAGGGCCGCGCCGTGTCGCTGCTCGAGTATCACGCGTACGACGCGATGGCGCACAAAGAACTCGAGCGCATCGCGCGCGAGATCTGCGGCGAGCTGCCCGGCGTCGACGTGTCGGCGTTGCACCGTACGGGTGCTCTCCACGTCGGCGACGTCGCAGTGGTGTGTGCGGCGAGCGCGCCGCATCGCGAGGAGGCCTTCGTAGCGTGTCGTCGGTTGATCGATCGCGTGAAGGCACGGTTGCCGATCTGGAAGCGAGAGCACGGACCGGACGGTCCGCATTGGGTCGGCTGGGCTGACGCGCGCTGCGCGCCTGGACACGATCACGCGCACGATCAGTGACGCGCGAATCAGCCGCGCGCGATGTCCTCCGGCGTATCCCAGTCGCGCAGGGACGCTTCGTCGCCTGGCTCGAGCAGGAGCTCCTCGACGTCGGATCCGAGCGCGTCCAGTAGACTCATCAGCGAGCGTTTGTTTTCGGCGAGCAGCGCGTCGAGCGCGAGCAAGCACGGCGCGGGCGCATACGCGGCGGCGAGCGGCTGACGGTATCCGCCCACGAGCGGTACCCGAGCGAGGGCAACGCTCGTGGGACCCGCTAGGCGTCGCACGACGCTCGCCGTCAGGAACGGTAAATCGCAGGCGATCGCTAGGGCCAAGTCGGCGTTGCGCGCCTGCGCTTCGTGCAGGAGAGCACGCAAGCCGCCGATCGGTCCCGTGCTGGGCGGGTCATCGTGCAGTGCGCGTAGCCCGAACACGCGGTAGGCGTCGCTGGCACCCACCAAACAAAGCTCAGCTTGCGGACAGCCGTCGCGACAGACGTCGAGCAAGCGCGCGACTAGCGTCTCGCCCGTGGCCGCTCGTAAGAGGCCCTTAGCGACTCCACCCAAGCGCGCGCCCTGGCCGCCGACGAAAATCCCAATCAGCGGCGGGCTCATAGCTCGCTCAGCCGAATCAACTCGACGCTTGCGCCGGCCTCGTACCCTTCGCAGTCTGCGGGAACCAGCACGAGCGCATCAGCGGATGCGAGGCTCACCGGTGAACCTGAAGCTTGATTGCTCGCGATGTGCGCCACGTCACCTTCCAGCCTTGCGCGGTAAAATCCCAGGCGGCCTGGCTTCTGATGCAGCGCGCTTGCCAGCCTGGCCCGGTCGCGACGCGGAATGACTTGGCGGTCACCCTGCATCTTTCGGACGAGCGGTACCCCGAACAGCGCAAACGTCATTTGCGCAGAAACTGGATTGCCGGGCAGACCGAGTACGCAAGTGGAGCCGATCCGTCCGAAGACCAACGGCTTGCCTGGTTTGATCCGTACCTTCCAGAATTGCAGACCTACGCCGGCCGCCTCCAGCGCGACACGGACGAGATCGTGCTCTCCGACGCTGACCCCGCCTACGGTGAGCAAGAGATCGCAGTCGACGAGCGCGCGTTCGATGGCCGCGCGCGTGGCCTCGAGCGTGTCGATCGTATGGCCGCAAATGCGGGGCTCAGCGCCCGCAATCTGTGCGAGGGCGCGCAAGGCGGGCCCATTGCAATCTGGGATGCTCGCCGCCGAGCCCACTGTTCCCGGCGCGCGCAGTTCGTCACCGGTGCACAGGATGGTCACGCGCGGCCTTCGCGAAACCGTGACTCTGTCCCGATCTAGCGCCGCGGCTAAGCCAACCTGAAACGCGCCGAGCCGTGTGCCCGCCGCCAAACCGAGTGCGCCTCGCTCGAGATCCTCCCCTGCGCGGCGAATGTGCTCGCCCTCGCGTGGCTTGACGCTGAACAGCGCGCGATCGCCCTCGCGAGTCACATTCTCCTGCATCACCACGGCGTTTGCTCCGAGCGGGATCGGAGCGCCTGTGAAAACACGGCACGTCGAGCCGGCAAGCAACGGGGGCACGTCTGCTCCGGCGCGACTCTCACCCCGGACCGGCAGCTCGACGCGTTCGCCGGCGCCGAATTCGACGACGTCGACCGCGTAACCGTCCATTGCGCTGTAGTCGAACGCGGGCAACGCGGAGGGCGCGCTCAAATCCTCAGCCAGCACGCGACCGAGCGCATCGTCCAACGTGACGGATTCTCGGGCGAGCGTTGGCGCAGCGCGCAAAATCATGGCCAACGCTTCGTCGAATTCCAACATCACGCTCGATATTACTTCTGAAGCGAATGCTTGCGCTCACGACGTAGAAAACCGAACGATTGCCCCAATTTGCCACGAAACCGAGCGTGGAATGGAACCGAGGGGAACAACGTCCATTGCTAATGATGCCGCGAGTTTCCCAAAAAACGGTATGCGTCTTGCTCGTGCCGGTTGCTCAGCAGCAAGGTTAGACGCATGATCTTGTACATGCGCCCGCACGTGAAAAAGGTCGTCGCCGCCGTCGTGACGGCAAGTGCGCTGCTCCTGCAGAGCTGGCCGGCCCGCGCGCAGGAAGCCGCGCCTGACAACGGCTGGTTCAACGGAGGCGGTGCGCCCGCGCCGCAGCAGCAAGCCGCTCCCGCGGATGGCTCGGCAGCTCCGAGCACCGCGCCAGGGCCGGAGGAGACGGACCCACGGGCGCTCAGCGAGTTCCACACCCAGCTCCAGCCCTACGGCACGTGGGTGGACGACCCAAAGTACGGCACCGTATGGGTGCCGAGCCGCGAGCAGGTGGGCAATGATTTCGCTCCCTACGTGAGCTCAGGTCATTGGAGCCTGGGTGAAGACGGCGATTGGGTATGGGTGAGCGACTATCCGTTCGGCGGCGTCGTGTTTCACTATGGCCGTTGGGTTTGGATCCCCGAGTCTGGTTGGGCGTGGGTGCCCGGTTATCGCTATGCGAATGCCTGGGTGGTCTGGCGCGTACCGACGGACGACTACGCCTACGTGGGCTGGGCCCCGATGCCCCCCACTTGGGGTTGGTACGGCGGTTTTGCCGTGGGTTGGGGTTGGTATGCACCCACACCGTTCGTGTTCTGCCCGAGCGCGTATGTCTTCTCGTACCGCGTGAATACGTTCATCGTGCACGACCGTTTTCGCATCAACGAAATCGCGCGCCATTCCGTGCGCTATGGCGGCTATGCGGGTTACCGGGGCGGCTACGCGGGGACGGCCCACACTCCGGCCTCGCCGCATGCCATGCCGGCGAACGCCGCGGCGCTCCACGGTCCGTCGCTGCAGAGCGCGCATGTTCCGGCGTCCTCCGTCCCGAGCACGCGTCTGGCGAACTCGCACGTGGCGTACACCTCCGCAGAACGCTCGGTGAGCAGCACGGGCTACGTGTCTGGCGGCGCGCGTTCCTACTCCTCTTCGCCGTCGGCAGCGCGTGGCACGGTGCCGTCCAACTACTACTCGTCAACTGGTCGCGGGACTCCGTCAACGCGCTACGCGCCGCCGAGCGCGAGCCACTACGGCTCGTATCCGGCGGCAGGTCGCTCGGCTCCGGCTGCCGCGCCCCGCTACTATTCGGCGCCATCCTCGCACTACAGCGCGCCCCCCGCGCGAAGCTACTCGGCGCCGTCGCGGAGCTATTCGGCGCCTTCACGTGGAGGCGGTTTCTCGCGTGGCGGAGGCGGTTTCTCGCGCGGTGGTGGCGGGCATGGCAGGCGCTGAGGGGCGACTCACTATGTACAAAGGCTTGCTGATCTGCGTCGCGCTAGGCTTTTCGACCGGCTGCACCTACGATAATGGCGACGCGAATCAAGTGCTCTACAGCAGCCCCAACTGCGGCGGAGTGGCTGAATCGAACATCGACACGGACGTGGCGATCCAAGTCGATGCAGGCGTCGGCGCGGGAGCATTCATCGAGTACGCGAGCGGTGGCCATTTCCACTTGACCACCAGCTGCGACACGACCACCAACGGCGGCACCTGCTTTTGGGACATCCTGCTGACGTTGGACGGCGCCAGCATCACCAACGTCGTATCCGAGAGCCTCGAGCCGGGCGACAGCTTTGCCAGCACAGACGCCGCGAATACGACCTATCACTTCCTCGCCACGACGGACGTGGATCTCGATGGCGCCACCTTCGATACGACCTCTCCTGGCAGCGCGCTCAAATTCGACGCGTTGCTCGACGGCGATTGCGCGCAGCGGTACATGTTCTGGAGCGGTGACGGCGCCATCCACAACGGCCCGACCAGCGCGGTCTGGCTCACCCCGACCACGCCGTAGCACCCACCTCTGAGCGCTCAGTCGTCCGAGCGGCGCTTGCGCTTGCGCTTCTTGCCCGCACGGCGCCGGAGTTTGTCGAGCGCGCGCGGGCTGGTCGCCACAGCCAGGGACTGCTTCGCGGACAAGCCGAGGATCGCCTCGCTCTCGCGAGCGCGTTCGCGCGCGAGGTCCATGAACCGCTGCTGACTGCGTACCTCGGGGCCCTCGCCGCTCGCCGTCTTCTCGTACACCCCGTTGGCCTTGAGCAACCAGCCCTTGACGTTGTCGGCGCGCATCGTCCCGAGCACTTCCTCGATGATGCGCTTCTTCAGCGACTCGTCCAGGATCGGGCACATCACCTCCACGCGCCGGCGGAAGTTGCGCGGCATCCAGTCCGCGCTGGAGCAAAAGACCTCGTCCTGGCCGCCGTTCTTGAAATGGAAGATGCGCGCGTGCTCCAAAAAGCGATCGATCACCGTGTGAACGCGAATGCGCGAGCTCACGTCGTCGATGCCGGGACGCAGGCAGCAAATCCCGCGCACCAACAGATCGATCTCGACGCCGGCCTGTGACGCGGCGTACAGGCCCGCGATCACGTCTGCGTCGACCAGCGCGTTCATTTTGGCGACGATCCGCGCTGGCCGGCCGTTTCGGGCGTGCTCGGCCTCACGCGCGATGAGTCCCAGCACGGCTTCGTGCAGACCGAGCGGCGACACGATCAGTCGATTCCAACGTAGCGGTGCGCTGTAGCCGGTCAGCATGTTGAAGAAGGCTGTTGCGTCTTCGCCGATGTCTTCGCGAGCCGTAAACAGCGACAGATCCTCGTACAAGCGCGCGGTCTGTTGGTTGTAGTTGCCGGTGGCCAGGTGCACGTAGCGCCGCAGACCCGTGCGCTCCTTGCGAATGACCATCAGCACTTTGGCGTGGGTCTTGAAGCCGAGCAGGCCGTACATCACGTTGACGCCGGAGCGCTCGAGCGCACGAGCCCATTGAATGTTGCTCTCCTCGTCGAAGCGGGCCTTGAGCTCCACCAGCGCCGTTACTTGTTTGCCGAGCTCGGCGGCGCGCTGCAGCGCTCGCACCATCGGTGATTCGCCGCCCGTACGGTAGAGCGTTTGCTTGATGGCTAGCACCTTGGGATCTTCCGCTGCTTGCGACAAAAAATCCACGACGGCTTCGAACGACTCGTACGGGTGATGTAAGAGCACGTCGCGCTCTTGGATCGTCTTGAAGAAGTCGTCCGCGTCCCGCAGCGGCGGTACGTACTGCGGAGAGAAGGGCTCGTCACGCAGGTCACGGCGATCGTCGTTGGAGGTGAGCTCGGTCATGTCGCCGAGAAACAACGCCCCTTTGACGCTATACACGTCCCGCTGCGGATCGATGTCGAGCTCGCGGCATA
>DASYCR010000784.1:0-3540 GCA_036500095.1 Polyangiaceae bacterium | reverse complement strand
ATCGCCGTGAGCTTCGCGCGCTTTTATACGAGCCCGATGGTCTTCGCGTTCGATCCGTTCTTTGGCTATTTTTCCGGGCCGCTCTACGACACGGTGCTCGACCCGGTCGGTACGCTGCTCACTTACCGCGCCGGCACGCTGCTCACGCTGCTCGCGCTGGCCGGCCTGAGCGAGCACGTGCGGCGCAGCGAGCATGGGTTCGTCTGGGTTCGCCTCGGTCGTCCCGGCTGGACGGCGCTGATGGGCCTGTGCGCACTCGGCAGCGTCACGCTCACCCTGAGCGGTTCGTCCTTCGGGCACTACAGCACCGCAAGCTCGATCGTCGCGAGCCTCGGTCAGCGCGTCTCCGCCAAGCGCTGCGATGTCGTGTACAGCAGCGCCATTCCCGCCAGCGAGGCGCTGCTCTTTGCGCGCGACTGCGACGCCGAACTCGCGGAAGCCGAGCGCTATTTCGCGACGCGCGGTCCCGAACACGTGCGCGCGTATCTATTCGCCAACGAAGCTGAAAAAGGCCGCTTGATGGGCGCTTCGAGCACCTACATCGCCAAGCCCTGGCGCCGCGAGATCTACGTTCAATACGCGCCATACCCACACCCGGTCGTCGGGCACGAGCTGGCGCACGTGGTCGCCGGCAGCTTCGGCGTCGGACCCTTCCGAGTCTCGGGACCGCTCGGAGGTTTGATCCCGGATCCTGGGCGAATCGAAGGAGTCGCCGTGGCCGCTTCTCCCGGCGATGCCGATGACTTCACGCTCGAACAATGGGCGCGCACCCTGCTCGATCTCAAGCTCCTGCCACCGCTCACGAGCGTGTTCCGGCTCGGGTTTCTCGGGCAGAACTCGGCGACTGCCTACACAGTGGCCGGCGCGTTCGTCAGCTACTTGCACGAGGGCTTCGGGGCCGCCGCCGTGCGCCGCTGGTACGCGGGCGACGAGCTCTCTGCGATCACGGGACGGGATCTCACGGCCCTCGAGCGGGAGTGGCGGAGCTCCTTGAGCACCGTGAAGGTCAGTGAGGCCCTCTTGCACGAGGCTCGCGTGCGCTTCGATCGACCAGCGCTGTTCGGGCGCCCTTGTCCGCGTATCGTCGATCGCCTGGAGGGCGTCGCCAATCAGAAGCTAGCGGCTCTCGACACGAGCGGAGCCCGCGCGGCGTTCGACAGTGTCTTGCACCTCGAACCGCACAACGTGGCGGCGCGCTTCGGCTTGGTTGGCTGCTCGGTCAAGGCGGGTGACGCCGAGAGCGCTCGCCAAGGCTACGAAGCGCTCGCCAAAGCGCCGGAGCTCGCTGTACTGGAGCGTGCGTCAGCGCGCGAGGCGGAGGCCGATCTCGAGCTCCGGCGGGGAAATCTGGAGCAAGCGCGTGCCGGCTACGACGAAGTGGCCGCGCTGGTGGCCGACGAGGATCGTCTGCGCACGCTCGACGTGAAGCGAACGCCACGAAATGAGCTCGAGCGTCGCGGCGTCGTCGAGCTGTTGATCGGCGACGTGCGCCTGGGGCCCTCCTGGGATCTGGCCGCCATCAGCCTGACACACTGGGCCGAGCAGGAGCCACTCGACGGGCTCCCGCACTACTTACTCGGTAAGAACCTGTACGGCCATGGTCACGCGCGTGAAGGTGCGGATGAGCTCGACCAAGCGATCGCCCGCCGGCTCGAGTCGTCCAGAGTGCGGCGCGAAGCGCTGCGCATGCGCGTGATCAGTGGCTGCGCGATCGGTGATCTCGACGCGGCGGCCAGAGCGCTCGCCGCACTGCGCGCGGATCCCGACCTCAATCAAGCTCGACGCGCGAGCGTGGAGCACCTAGCGCGTCGTTGCGAGATCTCTTCCCGCGCGCCTTCAGCTCCCGAAACCACGCAAGGTCACGGCGCGCAGTAGATGCCGCTGGGTGAGGGCGAACACCGCCAGCACCGGCATGCTGAGGAGCACGTTGCCTGCCATGACGATGTGCCAGCGCACGCCCGTGCCCTGCTCGCGCAGCAGAGCAACCGCGAGCGGCAACGTCCGGACATGTTCGTCCGTGGTGAGCACGAGCGGCCAGAAATAGTCGTTCCAATGCGAAACGAAGCTGAACAGGAAGAGCGCGAGTAGCGTGGGCGCAATGAGCGGCGCCAAGATGACGTAGACGATGCGGAGCTCGCTCGCCCCGTCGATGCGGGCGGCTTCGATCAACGAATCAGGTACGCTGGCGAGGCCCTGTCGCACCAGAAACGTGCCGAGCGCGCTGACGGCGAACGGCAAGACCAAGCCCGCCATCGTATTGACCAAGCCGAGCTTCGCAAGCAGCGTGAAAACCGGAATGAAGCGTACCTGGGCCGGGAGGATCAGCGTCGCGAGCACGAGCACGAACGTCAGGCGCCGGCCACGAAAACGAAGCTTGGCGAGCGCGTAGCCGGCCGGCAAAGCCAACAAGACTTGGAGCGCGGCGATCGACAGCGCCATCACGCTCGTGTTCCAAAAATAACGAGCGATCGGCGTCGTGGCGAGCACCACGCGATACGCCGCGAGCGACGGATGAGCAGGCCAGATTGCAGCCGGCGCGACCACGATGTCGTCGAGCGACTTGAAGCTGGTGAGCACCATCCACAGATATGGAAGTAGCCAAAGCGAACCGATCAGCGCCAAGCCGCACCAATAGAGTGGCCCGAGTGCGGCCTTGTGTCGCGCGCTCACGCTTCGCTCCTGCGAAACAACCACAGCTCGCCGACCGTGAGCGCCAGGAGGACGACGACGAAGACGAGCGCCTCGGCGCTCGCCCGCCCGACACGCAGATCCAGGAAGAGCTGCTCGTAGATGGCGTAGACGAGCACGGAAGTGGAACGAACCGGACCGCCCTGCGTCATCACGCGCACGACGTCGAACATCTGGAAGCTCGCGATCAAGCTGGTGGTCGCGACGAAAAGCGTCGTAGGCTGAAGGCTCGGCCAAGTGACGTTGCGAAAGCGCTCGAAGGGCGTGGCGCCGTCGAGCTCGGCCGCTTCCAGCACGCTCTGCGGCGTGTCCTGCAGCCCGGCCAGGAAGAGCACGAGCGCGTAGCCGGTGATCTTCCAAACGGTGACGGCCGCGATCGCCCAGGGCGCGAACGCGGGATCGCCCAGCCAGCGCGGGCTCGTCCAGCCCAGCGCGTGAAAAGTGCGCGCGAAAATGCCGGCGTCCGCGTCGAGCAACCACAGAAAGAGCAGCGCCACGCTGACCCACGACAGCAGATACGCGCTGAACACGGCGCTGCGCACGAAGGCCACGAATCGCCCGGGCCGATCGAGCGCGATGGCCAAGGCGAGGCCCGCGGCCATCGACGCGAGCACGACCACGACGCTGATCGACAACGTCGTCCACAAGCTGGACCAGAGCTCACCGGAGCGCATGAGCGCGCGGTAGTTTGCGAGTCCGACGAAGCGCGGCTCGCTCAACAAATCCCAATCGAACAGGCTCGTTTTGGCCAGCAATGCGAGCGGAAACAGGAAAAATACCAGCAAGAAGCCGAGCGTGGGCAGGAGCATCCAATAGGGGTCGTAGGCGCGACTCGGTTTCACGCGAACTCCG
>DASYCR010000783.1:0-4923 GCA_036500095.1 Polyangiaceae bacterium | reverse complement strand
CCAGACTGAGCACGTCGTGCGCGTAGCTCGGGCTGTCGGCTGACAAGCGCTCGACCGCGTCCACGATGTACAAGCCGAGGGCCTGAAAGAGCGAGAAATCCTGCTGCAGCTCGGCGTTGAGCCGCACGCCGCCGCCCTCGGCGGCCGAGCGAAACTCGATGACTCCCGCTTGCCACAGCGAACGCAGGAGCTCGAGCGAGCGCCGCTTGTGCTGCCTCTTGCGCGTCGGCGTCTCGAGGCTGCTCTTGACCAGATCCTTCATCGCCCGGCAGCCGCCTTGGGGACGACCCAAGACTTGCAACAACATCGCGTGCGTGACCTGAAAGCGAGACGTCAGAGCCTCCGGCTCGGAGCTCACCAGCCGCTCGAAGATCGCCTTGTCCCAGTGCGCGTAGCCCCACTCGGGTGGTTTCTTGCGCACGAACTTCTTCTTCTTGGCGGCGTTCGCTTTGGCCTCCAAGCGCAGATTTTCCACGACGTGCTCCGGCGCGAGCGCGACCACGTAGCCTTGCTCGTCAAAACCCTTGCGGCCCGCGCGCCCGGCGATCTGCTGAAAATCGCGCACGCTAAGCACGCGCACTTTCTCGCCGTCGTATTTGCAGAGCTTGCTGAAGAGCACTGCGCGGATCGGCACGTTCACGCCGACGCCGAGCGTGTCCGTCCCGCAGATCACCTTGAGCATGCCGCGCTGGGCGAGCTTCTCGACCAAGAGCCGGTAGCGCGGCAACAGGCCCGCGTGGTGCAAGCCGATGCCGTGGCGCAGGAGCTTTTGCATGTCCTTGCCGTGTGGACTCCGGAAGCTCTCGCCGCGCAGCGTTTCAGCGATCAGCTTCTTCTCTTCCTTGCTAGAGAAATCCAAACTGAGCAGGCTCTGCGCGGCCTCCGCGCACGCGCGCTGTGTGAAATTCACGACGTATACGGGCGCCCGCCCGCGCGTCAAAAGGCCGTGCACGGCTTCCTGCAAGGGGGCTTCGTCGTAGTCGAAGCTGAGCGGCACGGGGCGTTCGCCGGAGCGAACCGTGACCACCTCGGTGCCCGTGCGGCGCGCGATCAGCTCTTCGAAGACGCCGACGTCACCGAGCGTCGCGCTCATCAGCACGAACCGACTCTGCGGCAGCGTCAAGAGCGGGACCTGCCAGGCGACGCCGCGCTCCTTGTCGGCGAAGTAGTGGAACTCGTCCATCACCACGTAGTCCACGTTTGCCCGCTCGCCCTCGGCGAGCGCAATATTGGCCAGGATCTCGGCCGTGCAGCAGATCACGGGCGCGTCGCGGTTCAGCGTCGCGTCGCCGGTCATCATGCCCACGCGCTCCGGGCCGAGCTCACGGCAGAGCGCGAAGAACTTCTCGCTCACGAGCGCCTTGATCGGACACGTGTAAAACGAGCGCCGCCCCTCGGCGATGGCCTTGAAATGCACCGCCGCGGCGACCAAGGATTTTCCCGAGCCCGTCGGCGTATGCACGATCACGTTGCTGCCGCTCAGCACCGCCAAGATCGCTTCCTCTTGATGCGGATAGAGCGTGAGCCCTGCTTGCGCCGCATAGCCCAGAAAGCCCGCCAAGATAGCGTCCGCGTTTGCCCCGGGTTCGGGCAAGCAAGCAAACAGCGGAGGAACGGCGGCCATGAGCGGCTCGGCCGTGTCTCACGACTCGCGGCGGAGGGCTAGAGCCAAACGGACGTGACCCAGACTAGCGCACCCCGTGCATCCAGCGCCGCACGAACGGCGCACAGAGCGCCACGAGCACGCCGACGACCAGCGCGACCACGGCGATATTGCCGAACACGGTGCCGTATACCATCACCGTGTCGCGCGCCGCGGGCAGCGCGTGAAGCGCTTTGCCTTCGCCGCTCACGCCGGTGAGCGCGGCGATCATGCTAGCCGCGTATTGCGCGAAGGCGGTGGACAGGAACCACACACCCATCATCAGCCCGGTCGTCTTGACGGGTGAAAGCTTGGTCATCAAGGAGAGCCCCACCGGCGACAAGCAGAGCTCGCCCGTGGTGTGGAGCAGGTAGCCGAGCAGCAGCCAGGGCAGCGGCACGATGCCCGTCTTTTGCGAGGTCAGGGCGCCGAAGTAGAGCGCTCCAAAGCCGAGCCCGAGCTGCAAAATACCGAGCGCGAACTTGAGCGTCGAGCTCGGCTCGCGTCCGCGGCGACCGAGCAGCAGCCAGAGCGTGGTGAGCGGCGGCGCCAAGAGCAGAATGAACGCCGGATTGACCGACTGAAACACGGAGGCAGGGATCGAAAAACCGAATACGGAGCGGTTCACGTTGCGGTCAGTGAAGAGATTCATGCTCGTGCCCGCTTGCTCGAAAAATGCCCAAAATACGACCGAGACGAAGGTCAGAAAGAGCGCCGCGTACAGCCGCTGTCGCTCGACCTTCGACTCCATGCGGGCGAGCATGATCACCAGCCCGAGCAACACCACGCAACCGAACACCGATAGGAGCACGCCGACGAGCTTCGTCTGCTCGACGAGCCGCCAGGCAAGCAGCACGGCCCCGAAAACACCGACATAGATCCACGCTTCACGCGACAACCCGAAACGCCGCTCCGCGAGCTTGTTGCTGTCCGGTGGCTCCGCAAGGCCGGCAAGCAGCGGCTGCGCCCGCAGGAACACACCGAGGCCGACCAACATGCCGACACCCGCGACGCCGAAGCCCCAGTGCCAACCAAAGCGCTCGCCCAAATTGCCGCACACGATCCCGGCGAGCCCCGCGCCGAGATTGATACCCATGTAGAAGATCGAAAAGCCGGCGTCGCGTCGCGGATCGTCGGGACGATACAAGCGCCCGACGATGCTCGAGATGTTGGGCTTGAAAAAGCCGTTACCGCAGATCAAGAGCCCGAGCGCCAAATAGAAGATGTCCACGCGCTCCACGGTCATCGCAAAGTGACCGAGCGCCATCAGCACCGCGCCGAGCACGACCGCCTTGCGAAAGCCGAGCACGCGATCCGCCAGCATGCCGCCGAGCACGGGCGTCGCGTAGACGAGCGCCGTGTAGCTACCGTACACGGCGTACGCCTGCTGATCCCCGAACGCGAAGCGCTTGGTCATGTAAAATACCAGCAGCGCCTTCATGCCGTAAAAGCTGAAACGCTCCCAAGCCTCAGCGAAAAACAGATAGCGCAGAGCCGCAGGTTGTCGCTCCGCCCCTTGGGCATCCACTCGTGAATCGGCCTCGGACACTCAGCCGACAGTAGCCCGATCCGACGCGAAGTCGGAACGTGCCGAGCGCGACCGCCGCTTGCTTTCGCGTTCTCTCCTAGTGCAGCGCCGGGTCCGGCACCGGCTGCGGGCGCCGAATGCCGGCCCGCGCGAGCCGCTCCGCGACCAAACCGATGCGCTGAATGTCCTCGAGCCCGAGCACGCCCAGGTAGCCAGTGAGCGACCGCACGACCACCGGTCGACCACCGAGCTCGATCAGGTGCCGGCGCAGCTCGTCGAGCGGCATGCCGGCGTCGACGGCGAAAAACTCGCGCCGCATGAGCGTCGATAGCGGCGCCTGCAACCCAACGCGCGGCACGAGCATCAAGATTTGCTCGCGCGACACGATGCCCACCAGCTCCTTGCCGTAGAACACCGGGTAGTGGGCCTGCGCGCTGCGGACCAGATTGTCGATCACGGTGCCCACCGGATCGCTCGGAGCCAGCGTCAACGCGTTCGGGTCGCACACCTCGCCGGCCCGCAAATCGGAGAGCGCCTCCGCGGCGCGCGTCACTGCGCGTTCTTGCGCAGCACCGATAAAGACGAGCACACCGATCAAGGCCAGCATGGGCTGCTGCGTCTCGAAGCCGAACACGACCATCCCGACCGCAATCACCTGTCCAACGGTCGCGGCCCAAGAGGTCGCGCGCACCTTGCCGACGAAAAAGCTGAGACAGGCGCGCAGCACGCGCCCACCATCCATGGGCAATGCCGGGATCATGTTGAACACGGCTAGCAGCGCGTTGGACCCGAGCAGCGCGAGCAGCAAGGTACGCGCCGAAAAGGTGAGGTGCTCGGGGTCCAGATACCAGCCGCTCTTCAACTCCGCGCCACCGGGGTGGAGAGCCAGCGCGAGGCCGAACGCGATCGCGACGTTTACGAGCGGTCCCGCGATCGCGATCAAGAGCTCGTGCGCAGGCTTGCGGGGTTCGCTGTCGAGCCGGGCCACGCCGCCAATTGGAAGCAAGATGATTTCACGCACCTGCACGCCAAACCGCTGCGCCACCAAGCTGTGGCCAAGCTCGTGCAGCGTAACGCAGGCAAACAAGCCGAGAATCAGCAAGACTCCAAATGCCGCGCCGCGCGGACCGCCCAGTTGCCCGAAGCTCATGGCCGCGTAGGCCACGATCAACGCAAAGGTCGCATGCACGCGCACGTCGATGCCGAAAACGCGTCCGATCCGGAACGACCACTTCATCGCGGGCAACATAAGACTCGGACCGCTTGAATGCGAGGGGCGCGGGCAGGCGGCTGTTTACTTGCGAGAGCGCATGAAGGGTTTCACAGTTGAAACAAATGGCGAGGGACAAGCAGCGTAACCCACTGAATGTGTTGCGCGTTTGCCTGGCACGCTCCCTGCATTATGGGCGACTGAAGGCGGCGCCCTTGGTGCCCCCCCCTCCACCTCGGTCGCCGCCTCCCTTCAACCCACAATCTATCCAGCGGCCTGGTGTGCTCCCCTCGCACCGGGCCGTTGTCTTTTCCATCGTCCGTCGCCCGCCGATTTTCTGTTTTGGGCGTCGTTCGTGCTCCGCTCCGCTCATGCACGCCGAGCGCCTAGTCCAGCTGACTCCGATGACGGAGCTCGAATATGCGGAGTTTACGCGCACGCAGGTCATCGAGTACGCGCGGCAGCTCACGCTCGCCGGCGAGAGCTCCGAGCTCGAGAGCACCGCCGTCGCGCGTGAGAGATTGAACGATCTCTTGACCGACC
>DASYCR010000782.1:0-5211 GCA_036500095.1 Polyangiaceae bacterium | reverse complement strand
CTTTTGGCGCTCGGAGAGCTCGATCAGACCGAAATCACGGGGCGCGCACAAAATCCGAACGAGGTGCCTGCTTATCTGGCAAAGCTCGAGCAAGCTCGCCGCATCGCGCGCGTGGACATCGCAGGTCACGCGTACTTCATCGCCTGCGAGGACGCCGCGCGCGCGCGCGACGCGCTCGGTTGCACCTTGCCGACCGGCGTGCCCGCGGCGCTGCTCGAGCCCGTGCCCGACGCGCTCGGCGATTGGATCTCGCGCTACGCGCGCACACACGCGCCGTTCGTCGCGGCACAGGCAGTACAACGCCTGGGTGTACCGCTCGCGGAGGTCGAGCGCGCGCTGACGCGGCTGCAGCAGGCCGAACGCGTGACGACGCTGCGCGTCCCGGGCGGCACGCGCTACGTCGGCAGCGAGGTGTTGCACAAGCTCCGCCGCCGCGTCCTGTCCCGCTTGCGCGCGGACGTCGAACCGGTCGATTCCCCCACGTTTTGTCGCTTTGCGCTGGATGTTCAGGGGCTGCTCCATCCGGCCGCGGGCACGCCCGCGCTCGAACGCGCGCTGGAGGGCTTGCAAGGCGCGCCCATCGCGTGCTCTGTGCTCGAGACGGACGTGCTTCCGGCGCGCGTCGTCGACTACGGCACGCATTTGCTCGACGCGCTGCTCGTGAGCGGAGAGCTCGTTTGGCGCGGGCTCGAGCCGAGCTCGGAACGAGCCGGCAAGATCGCGCTCTACTTCGCGGATGACTACCCGTGGCTTGCGCCGCCGTTGAGCTCCGTCTCCGGCACGTTGGTCGATCGCGTGCGCGCGCTGCTCTCGGAGCGCGGCGCGTCGTTTTTCGCGGACATCCAGCAGCGCATCGGGGGTTTCGGTCCCGATCTGCTCAAGGCGCTCTGGGAGCTCGTTTGGGCGGGCGAACTCAGCAACGACACCCTGGCGCCGCTGCGTGAACGCCCCGCGGAGCGCCGCGAGCGCGGGCGCTTCAGACGTCGCCCGGCGCCACGCCTGGCGGGCAGCGAGGGGCGTTGGTCGCTGCTGCCGCGGCTGGAGGTAGCCCCGGCGGAGCGGGCCCTGCGCGTTACGGAGCAGCTGCTCGAGCGCTACGGCGTCCTCGCACGCGATTGGATCGATCCGGCTGAAACACGCGGTGGCTTCAGCGCGCTCTATCCGATTCTGTCCGCCATGGAGGCCGCCGGCAAGATCCGCCGCGGCTACTTCACCGAGGCGCTCTCGGGCGCCCAGTTCGCGCTGCGTGGCGCGCCCGATCGCTTGAGGACGCTGCGGAGCAGCGACGAGCGGAGTCGCGGGGTCGTGCTGTCTGCGGTGGATCCGGCCAACCCGTTTGGGCTCGTGCTGCCGTGGCCGCTTAGCTCACGCCCACTGCAGCGGGCGATTGGCGCCCTGCTCGTGATCTGGGACGGAAGCCTCGTCGGCTATCTGTCTCGCGACGAGCAAACGCTCTCCACCTTTCTTGCTTCAGAAGCGGATAGAGCGAACGCTCAACGCACGGCTCTGGCGCGAGCCCTCGCTGAACTCGTCGACGGCGGTCGGCGTCGGCTGCTCAGTTTGCACGAGATCGACGGTCAGCCCGCCGCCGATTGCCCGGTCACGTCCGCCTTGATCGTCGCGGGATTCATGCCCGGCGGCAGTGGACTACTCAGGACGATTCGCCGTTAGCGGCGAGCGCGGGCACGTAGCTCGGTACGCCGCCGACACGCTCGAGCTCGCGCTCGAGGAACGCCACGCGCCGTTCGAGCTCGCGAATGCGATGGTCGCGCGCGTCGAGCTTTGGCTTGCGGCCGGGCTTGGCGCCCTCCAGGCCTTGCGTGCCGCGCAGCGCGAGCTGCTTGCGCCAAGCGGCGAGGTGAGAGCTGTAGATCGCTTCGCGCTGGAGCAGCGCTTCGATGTCGCCGCGCTTGGTGCTCGACGCGGCCTCTTGCAAGATGCGAAGCTTCTGAGCAGCGCTGAACACGCGCCGCGCTCGCTTCTTGCGGTCGGTCGACGTCGGCTCGCTGTCGCGGCGTGATTCGAACCCGCGGAACATGTCGTCCGCGAACTGGCTGGTGACTTGCGGAGAGTGGCTCATGGAGTTCGGAGGGAGGTCCAGCCCTCGGGCGGTTGGGATAGGGACCTGAACGTTTAATGGCGCTCTTCGTCGAATCGATCACTCCGCGGAAAATTTCTGACCCGGATCAGGCGAATGGCCTGGCGAATGCTCGAAAAATCTCGGACCCAGGGCGGCCGTTTCGAGGCCGCCGCGCGCCGCTTGCGCGCGAAGAATGCAGAAAATGGCTTTCAACCGCGGCGATCGCCCATAGACCGAGAAATGAGGGGACAGGGAGGCGGCATTCGCCTAAATTCGCGTCAATTGGCGGGTGAAAGCGTGAAGACGTCGCTCAAAGTCCTCGGGAGTGTCGCGTTGGCCGGGTTCGTGTTCGCCGTAGGGTGCGGGTCGTCAACGACGTCCTTACCCGTTGGTGCGGGAGGCGGTGGTGGCGAGGCGGCCGTGTGCGTGCCGGGTGACACGCGCGCCTGCGTCGGGCCGGCCGCGTGCGTCGGCGGAGAGCGCTGCGGCAGTGACGGCATGTGGGGCGTGTGCGATTGCGGAACCGGTGGCGTCGTGATCATGGGCTCCGGTGGGAGCGGCGGAGCTCCGGCGCGCGCGGGAGCCGGCGGAGTCGGCGTGGGCGGCACGCTGGCACTCAGCGGTGGAAGCGCAGGGCTCGGGATCGCAGGAGTCACGATTAGCGGTGGAGCGCCGAGTGGGGGCGCAGGCGCAGGCGGCGCGAGCGGGAATGGCGGCGCGGGCACGGCGGGCACCACAGGCAGTGCAGGCAAGGCGGGCAGCTCGGGTGGCAGCGCAGGCTCCGCGGGTACGACTCCGATAGGACCGCTGCTCGACGACCTCACGGACGGCGATAACACGATCGCGCCGTTGAGCGGCCGTGTGGGCTATTGGTATGCGTACAACGACATGACGGGGACTCAGTGGCCGCCGGCGGATCCGTCGGGTGCCATTCCATTTCTGGTTTGCCCGTCCTCAGCCGTAGATTGCAAACTCGGTCCCGGCCACACGGCGGCGCCCGCTGCGGATTTTTGGGCGGAGACGCACGGTAGCGGCTTCACCACGTGGGGTGCGGGCATAGGCTTTGACCTCAACGACGACGGCCAAAAGCATCCATACGACGCGAGCGCCTACTCGGGGATCTCGTTTTGGGGCAAGGCAGAAGCAGCGACTCCGGTTCGGGCCCAGATCCAGATCCCTGCAGTCTCTACTGTGGTCAACGGCGGCACCTGCGTGCCTCCAGCCGATCCCAGCGCCTCGGGTAAGTGCGACAACCAGTACGGCATCAACGCGACATTCACCACCGTGTGGACGCAGTTCATGATGCCCTTCGCCACCATCACACAAGAAGATTGGGGCGGCGAGCAGTTCACGCCGATCGGCGGCTTCACGAAAAACGCCATCACCGACGTGCAGTGGATCGTCCCGCAGGGCGTGGTCTTCGATTTCGCGGTCGACGACATCACGTTCTACTGAGAGCGCGGTTTCGAGCGCCGTGCTATCAGCGCGCTCCTTGGACGGCTTGCTCGTTTCGCTGCCAGAACCGCGGACGCCGCCGCGCGCGCTCACGGCGCGGCTGTCGTTGATGTACTTCCTCGACGTCGCGGTGATAGCCTCGTATCTGCCGCTGCTCGCCCTGTACATGAAGCGCGGACTCGCGTTCTCCGAGGGGCAGGTGAGTGCTGTCTTTGCCGTGGGCCCGCTAGCGGCCCTGATCGCGCCGCCGCTCGCCGGTTTTCTGGCGGATCGCGTGCTGTCCGCTCACTGGCTCTTGTCGCTGATCAACCTCGTGCGAGCGGGCGCGCTGCTCTGCGCGGCGCGCGCGCACACGTTCCCCGAGTTCTTCGCCGCGATGGCCACCGTGAGTCTGGTCTCCGCGCCGTCCTCCGTGCTGACGAGCGCCGTCGCCTTTTCTCATCTGCCCGCCGCCCGTCAGATCGGCAAGGCGCGTGTGTGGGGCACGCTTTCCTGGATCTTCGTGCTGTGGGCGCTCGGCGGCTATCTCGCGCGCTTCGGCGGGCTGACGGCGCAGCTCGAGCACACGTGGGTTGCGTTCGTGCTCGGCGCCGCGATCTCGCTACTGCAGATGGCGTACTCGCTCGCGCTCCCGCGCACCACGCCGGTGCGCCTCAAAAAGAGCCCATTCGCGTTCGTCGCGGCGCTCGGCTTGCTGCGCGCGCCGAGCTTCCTGGCGTTGATGGTCGTCTCCTCGTTGATCGCGGTGATGTATCAGTTCTTCGTGATCGGACAGACGCTCTTCTACACCGACCCGTCCGGACTCGGGCTCGACGTGGCGGTCGCGAGCCGGGCCTCGTCGGTGTGTCAGATATTGGAGGCGCTCTTGTTTCCATTCTTGGGCCGGCTCGTGCAACGCTTCGGTATCCGGCGCGTGCTCTTGTTCGGGCTTCTGCCGTGGCCGATCCGCTTCATCGCTTATGCGTACGGCCACCCGGGGTGGCTCGTGATCCTGATTCAGGGGCTACACGGTATCAACGTCGTGTGCGCGTTCATGGGCCTGCAGGTGGCGATCGAAACACTCGCGCCGAAGCACATTCGCGCGAGCGCGCAGGCGCTTTACGCCGTCTTCTTCAACGGCATCGGCGCGCTGAGCGGGCAGCTCATGTGCGGCCTACTGCTGGCGCACTACACGCTTGCGCGCGGTGGCTACGATTGGCGCCGGATCTACCTGGTGCCGCTCGCGCTCAGCCTTTTGGCCGTGTCGATACTGATTTGGGGTTTTCGACCACCCGCGGTAGCTCCACCTGCAGCACGGTGAGATCGGCGCGCGGGTTCCAGCCGAGATGCGCCCAAAAGGCGATGCCGCTCTTGTTGTCTGCGAACACATGGATGCTGGCGCGCCCGACGCCGACTCGTTCGAGCGCGGCGCGGCAGTATTCGATCAGCAAGCGCCCGATGCCTCGACCGCGTTCGGCCTCACGCACCGCGACGTGGTGCAGGTAGCCGCGGCGCCCGTCGTGACCACAGAGCGCCACGCCCACGACTTCACCCTGTTCGTTGAGGGCGATCGGGCTGCAGCCCGCGTTGCGCGCCAGAAACATCGCCAGATCATGCGGTGTGTCGCCGAGCCCGAGGCCGATGCCGTCCATGCCCTGCCAGAGGGCGAGCACGGCGTCGATCTGAGGCTCTTCGAA